>JAHZJZ010000127.1 GCA_022600655.1 Campylobacterota bacterium
TAGATTTTACAGATGGTTCAGGTTCAAGTTCAATTTGTTTAGGTGTTCAAAGTTTAGTTCCTAATACCAGTTCAGATTTTATTATTGCAGGTAATGCAGTAACTTATTAAAATAATTTAAAGGATATATAAAATGAAAAATATAAAATCAAAACAAGCATTCACCATGATAGAATTAGTATTTGTAATCGTAATAATAGGTATTTTAGCAGGGGTAGCTATTCCCAGATTGGCGGCAACAAGAGATGATGCAGTTATTACTAAAGCAAGAACAACAGTAGCTTCTGTTCGAAATGCATTGGCTATGGAGAAACAGAAACGGATTTTACGTGGTGAGTTTACTCAAATTACAGCAGTGGGGGATGGTACTAATGTATTTGGAAACTTTTACGATACCAATGGAGACACAAATGTGGCTGTTTTAGAGTATGCTATAGCATCGGAATCTGGGAAAAAAGATAGATGGTCATTTTCTAACGATGAATATATCTTTAAATCTATTTTAGGTGATGTAAAATTCCAAGTTATTACTGGCAAATTTGAGTGTGACCCAGCTAAAACAACAAATACCAATGCCACTGGTTGTACGCAGTTAACAAATTAATCTTATGTTATAATCTCTTCAATTTACTCCTGAGGAGATTACTATTTATTATTATCAAGTAACACTACTTCGCTCCTCAGCCCCCATTCTCACCTATCATTTTGAAAAACCTCTAAAACAAGGACAACTTATTGAAGTGCCTGTACATAGTAAGGTGAAACTTGCTATGGTAATCAATGAAGTTGAGAAACCAGAAGCGTTTCAAACTTCTGAAATTTTAACAATTTTAGATACTGCTTATAGTAAATCTCAAATAGAGATAGCCCAATTTATCTCTGAATACTATTTTAGCTCTTTGGGTGAGGCGATTGCTCTGTTTATTCCTTATAAAAACTGTAGCGTGGGCATTCTTGTCCACGAAAAAGGTATTATAGCAGTTCATCGTGGGCAGGAATGCCCACGCTACGAGTTGCCAACACTATCAAATGACCAGCAAAAAGCCTACCAGCAACTTCTAAAAAAAGATAGAGCCTTACTCTTCGGCGTAACAGGTTCAGGAAAAACTGAAATCTTTATCTCCTTAATGGAAAAAGTGATAGAAGAGGGTAAACAGTGCATCTTTCTTATGCCTGAAATCTCACTAACCCCACAGATGCAAACACGATTAGAAAAATATTTTGGAAAACGAGTGGTAATGTGGCACTCAAAACTGACTAAAAAACAGAAAGAGAAACGATTAGAATCTATCTATGCAGGAGAGGTTGATATAGTCGCAGGAGCTAGGTCGGCTCTGTTTACGCCACTTGATAATATAGGTTTAATTATCGTTGATGAGGAGCATGATGACTCTTATAAATCGATGATGAAACCTCGTTATCATGCACGAGATATGGCTGTCTATATGGGTGGAAAACTTGGAGCTAAAGTGCTGTTGGCAAGTGCTACGCCTAGTTTGAGTTCTTATTATAAATATGATGTGGTAAAACTCACTAAGCCTTTTGTTCAAACTCAAAAACATTATCAGTTTGTTGAGGGGACAACCCTTACCAATGGTATGATTAAACAGATAGGAGCAAATTTTAAAGCTGGAGAACAGTCGTTGCTGTTTGTTCCAACGCGTGGAAATTTTAAATATCTCTACTGTCAAAAGTGTGGAAAGACCCATCTCTGCCCCTACTGTTCAGTGGGCATGGCTCTGCATCGTTACGCTAGACACTTGAAGTGTCACTACTGTAACTACACCGAAGCGATACAAGAGAGCTGTAGTTACTGTGGACATACGCCGTTGGTGAGTGAACGAATGGGTACAGTTGAAGCCAAAGAGATGATAAGTAGTAGTGTTGAAGATATAGTAATAGAGCAGTTTGACAGAGATAGCATTACTACCGCGACTAAGTTGAAAAAGGCGTTGAAGCGATTTGAATCTAAAGAGAGTCATCTGCTTTTAGGTACACAAATGTTGAGTAAAGGGCATGATTATGCCAATATTACGCTTTCTGTGATTTTAGGTTTGGATTATCTTTTAGGGTTAGGTGACTATAGGGCTAGAGAGAGGGCGATGAGTCTGTTGATTCAGATTGCAGGGCGTTCAGGTCGGGCTAAAAGTGCCAATGTACTAATACAGTCTGCTAATGCTGACTTTTTTCAGATGTATCTGCATGATTATGAAGTGTTTTTAGAAGATGAGATGGAGTTTGTGCGAGACATGTATCCTCCTTTTGTCTCTTTGGCTAGGGTTTTGGTCTCTCATAAAGATGATGCTAAAGGGGCAAAGATTACGCTTGATACGGTAGAGAGGTTAAAGGCGTTTTCTGAGGTTGAGATTGTAGGGCATGGAAAAGCTCCTGTTGAACGGATTGCAAATAAGTTTCGGTATAACATTTTGCTTCGTTGTGCTAAACGAATACCTTTACTTAAAGCGTTGCATGGTATAAACAGTCCATTAATAGAGATTGATATGGATCCCGTGGAGTTTTCTTAAAATATTTAACAATTTATGTTAAAAATTTTGTTTTTAAATTGAATGGTTTATTGTTCATTTTTTTTCTTTGTCTCATAACAAAGAAAGAAAACGAACCAAAAAAAAGAAAGTATGAAAGGCTATCGCACTCATAGATATCCTTATGATGCGAACTTTTATCAAATAATAATTTTATAAGGAATATATGTTGAGAGAGAGATACCCAACCAAAAAAATTTATGTCGGTGATGTGGCTGTTGGTGGTGATGCCCCTATTTCTGTACAATCTATGACCTATAGTGATACAGAGGATGTGAAAGCAACCGTAGAGCAGATTAATCGTCTGCATTTTGCTGGTTGTGACATCGCTCGTGTGGCTGTGCCAAATATGGAAGCAGCCTTAGCCCTTAAAGAGATAAAAGAGCAGATATCTATACCATTAGTTGCCGATATTCACTTTAACTATAAGTTAGCATTAGAAGCAGCCAAATGGGTTGACTGTATTCGTGTGAATCCTGGAAATATAGGTGAAAAAGGGCGAATTAAAGAGATAGTTAAAGCGTGTCAAGATAGGAGTTTACCTATTAGGATTGGGGTCAATGCTGGTTCTTTAGAAAAAGAGTTTGATGTCAAGTATGGAGCTACAGCAGAGGGGATGGTAGCAAGTGCAGAGTATAATATTAAGTTCTTAGAAGATTTAGGGTTTACCGATATCAAGGTCTCTTTAAAAGCTTCGGATGTAGAGAGAACGGTAGATGCCTATAGAATGCTACGCCCTAAAAATGATTATCCTTTCCATTTAGGGGTAACTGAGGCGGGGACTATTTTTCATGCAACAGTAAAATCAGCGATTGGGCTTGGAACACTCTTGCTTGATGGTATTGGCGATACCCTTAGAGTCTCGATTACAGGTGAGCTTGAAGAGGAGATAAAAGTTGGTAAAGCGATTCTAAAAGACTCGGGAAGAGTAAAAGATGGTCTTAATATTATCTCTTGCCCAACTTGTGGACGAATAGAGGCTGATTTGGTGAGTGCAGTAGCTGAAGTAGAGGAGCGAACCAAACATATTAAAACTCCAATGGATGTCTCGGTTATGGGCTGTGTGGTTAATGCCATTGGTGAAGCCAAACATGCAGATGTCGCCATAGCTTACGGTAAAGGGAGTGGTCTTGTGATGGTCAAAGGTGATGTCATTGCAAAGCTTCCAGAAGCAGAGTTAGTGGATAGATTTGTGGCTGAGGTTGAGGCGTTTGCTGAGAAATGTAAATAGTGCATATGATATAATGAAAGAAATTAAAAAGAGTTGGAATAGTCTATGAGCGAAAATATGTACAACCTAAATATAGAGAGAGCTGTCCTTTCTGCCATTATATTTGACCCACAAATCTTTGAAGAGATAGCTGCTAAACTACAGGCTCATGATTACTATTTACCTTTTCATCAACATGTCTTTTCAGCGATGGAGGAGTTAACGCGTGAAGACAAACCCATCGATGAGGAGTTTTTAAAGTCAAAGTTAAACAGTGCAGGAAATTTTGATGAGGTAGCGATGTTGGATATTTTGGCATCAAATCCTATCTCTAATACCGATGCCTATCTAGGAGAGATAAAAGCCCGTTCTAGTAAAAGAGCCTTGGCGACTTTAGCAACGACCATTAAAAAAGTAACCATAGAAGATGACCTACCAGCCGAAGAGGTGATGAACCTTGTAGAGAAAAAACTCTACGAGATTACCCAAAACTCTACCAGTGAAGATTTTAGAGAGTCTAAAGAGATTACTCTAGCGATGTTAGATGAGATGAACCGTCTTAAAGCATTGGGAAACTCAAAGCTTATTGGTGTCGATACAGGGTTTAGAAATCTTAATGACAGAACCAGTGGTTTTGGTAAAGGGGATTTGGTGATTATTGCGGCGCGGCCTGCGATGGGAAAAACGTCTTTAGTTTTAAACATGACCCAAAAAGCCATCGAAAGAGGGGAGGGTATCGCCTTTTTCTCACTGGAGATGCCAGCAGAGCAGTTGATGCTTAGACTGCTCTCTACTGAGACCTCAATTCCTCTTCAGAAGTTAAGAGTAGGGGATTTGACTGATGAGGAGTGGAGTCGTCTCTCTGCTTCAACCGATAAGATGGCTAATAGAAAACTTTTTGTGGATGATGGTGGACATGCGACGATTAACCAAGTACGGAGTAAACTACGAAAATTGAAAAGTCAGCACCCTGAGATATCTATGGCGATTATTGATTACTTGCAGTTAATGAGTGGTGAGGGACGAGAAGGTCGTCAGCAAGAGATTTCTGAGATATCTAGAGGGCTTAAGCAGTTGGCTAGGGAGTTACAGATACCTATTGTTGCACTTTCACAGCTGAACCGTGGGGTTGAGAGTAGAGATAATAAACGACCGATGCTAAGTGACCTTAGAGAGTCGGGTGCGATTGAGCAGGATGCGGATATTATTTTGTTTGTTTACCGTGATGATGTTTATCGTGAAGCTGCTGAAAAAGAGCGAGAGATGAAGGCTAAATCTGAGGGTAAAGAGTATGAGAATAAGTTTGAAAACAAACCTGAAGAGGATACCGAGCTGATTATCGGAAAACAGAGAAATGGACCTACTGGAACAGTTAAACTGGTATTTCAAAAGAGGTTTACCCGTTTTGTTGATGCTCAATTAGGTGGTGAATCTCAATTTGAAGTAATTTATGAAGATGAAAATATTGATACCTCTACCCAAGCGAATATAGAGTTGCCAACGATTTAGAAGATGCTAGAGAAGCCAAAACTTTTTTTAAATCTTAAAGAGTTTTGGTTGGTAATGGCATTGTTAGCTCTTATTATTGTTGTACGCCTCTCTTTTTTGTATGGTGATTATCAAACATTTATTGCTAAACCCTTTTATTATACTGATGTTGAAGTTTTACAACAGTACCAAAAGAGTAAAAAAGGCAAAACCTACACCATTCTTCGTGTCTATAGCCAAGATTTAGATATACATTTTTTTACCCGTACTCATCGTGAAGAGAATCTTTTAGATAAAGCGGTACGTTTAAAACTTTTTCCCAATCAAAGAGTAACATTTAGTGAGTACCTAAGAACTTCATTTATCAGTTCTGAAATTAATGCTATTCGTAGTAAAGCTAAAACTTTTAAATCTAAGCTATTAAAAAAGATAGAACATCAACATAGTGACTCTATGATTAGTAGTTTTTATCAGGGTATTTTTTTAGCAACACCCTTGCCTAAAAATTTACGTGAACAGATATCGACACTTGGTATCAGTCACCTTATCGCTTTGAGTGGATTTCATTTGGCGATACTCTCAGGAGTCTTATTTTTTCTCCTTAGACCACTCTACCGTATATTTCAACAACGCTATTTCCCTTATCGATTTGACTTGATTGATATAGGGTTTGTAGTGTTGCTTATACTGGGATGGTATGTTTGGTTTGTAGAGGCTCCTGATTCACTGCTTCGCTCTTATATGATGATGCTTCTAGGGTGGTCTCTTTTGGTTATGGGGATGGAGCTACTCTCTTTTGCTTTTCTTGTAACCGTGCTAATGTTACTGTTAGCTCTTTTTCCTAAAATGTTACTCTCTTTAGCTTTTTGGTTCTCTATTTTAGGTGTCTTTTATATTTTTTTACTCTTACAAAGATTTAAGGGGTTAAATAAATCTCTGATGACCTTGATGATATCTTTTGGTATATTTATTTTAATGTTGCCGTTGGTTCATATGGTATTTCCAGTGACCAGTAGTTTGCAACTCTACTCACCTCTACTTTCATTGGCTTTTAGTCTCTTTTATCCATTGAGTATTGCACTGCATATTTTGGGTATAGGTGGTATATTTGACTCTTTATTATTGGGACTATTTACACTTGCAAGTGATAGTATCGATATCAAACTCCCTGTTGTCTATGGCATAGGGTATCTGTTACTCTCCATAGGAGCTATCTACTCTAAGTGGATTTTTCACCTTTTGTTATTAGTAGCCATAGGGTTTATGGGATGGATGTTTATAGGCTTTATGATATGATTACGTAATTTATCTAAAGGATATCTCATCGAAAACTTTAAACAATACCCTATTACTTATGGTCTTATAGTTATTAATCTTATTGTATTTGTTTTACCTCTACTGGTAGGTGTAAATATTATGGATATGTCAGCAGAATACCTTTATAGTATTGGTGGGATGTTTGGTCCTTCCGTTGTGATGGATGGTGAGATATGGCGGCTTTTTACAGCCATGTTTCTACATGGAGGAGCAGAGCATATCATTATGAATATGTTATCACTCTATATTGTGGGGCGTTCGGTTGAGATGCTCTTCTCTAAAGTAGCCTACTTGGGTATCTATTTTGTTTCAGGTTTGGTAGGTGGGTTGGCTTCTATCTATTTTCATCCTGTTTCTGTGGGTGTTGGAGCCAGTGGAGCGATTTTTGGTGTTTTTGGGGCTTTGGCTGGTTTTGCTTTAGTCCACTATAAGCGAATGCATGATGAGTTTATCTCTTTTATGCGTGGTTTTGGGATTATTTTGGTTTTAAACCTTGTCATTGGGTTGGTATTTCCTTCTGTTGATTTGAGTGCACATATTGCTGGGTTAGTCGTTGGTGTTATAGGGGGTATTTTTGTGGCTAAATTTCCAAAAGGTATATGGTTATATGTCGCTATTATGACGCTACTTATGGTGCTTTTTTATAACTATCTTCCTGTACTCTATGTTAACCCTTCAGATGTACTCTTTAAGTAATATAAAAAAAGTATTGATATTAACCATATGGTTACTGTTCTCAGGTTGTAGTTTACTCCCTCTATCTAAACCCTCTCATGTAGCCTTAGAAAATAAAATTAATCAACTCTCTAAAATGTTAGTTGATTTAAATGAGACTATTGACCTAAATGAAGCACAAAGTCTCTCACGTATTAGTGTGATGTATGCACAAAAGTTAGCCCATAAGTATGATGTGGTCTCTCCACCTCTATGGCACAATACATTGGTCAATGTAGGGGTAAAAGAGAGAGGTTTATGCTACGAATGGTCAGAAGATTTACTAATAAAGTTATTTAAAAAAAAATATGCTACGTTACAATTCTATACAGTTGGGGCAAATATAGGAGGCTATTTTGAACATAATGCTTTAGCTGTCTCTGCTAAAAAAGGAAACTATCGTAAAAGTATACTGCTTGATGCGTGGAGAGGTTCAGGAGATTTATATTTTATAAAGCTGGAAAAAGATAAAAAGTACCAATGGAAAAACAGAGAAAAACTATACAGAAGTATTAAAATGAAGTACCACCACTAAAGGGTGGTAGAGGTCTTATTTATTAAGTGCTTCACAAGGCTCAGTTTTAGCCATTGGGATATCTTCACCATTATATGGACAAAGTTCAGCAACATCGTCACAATCTGGACATTTTTGAATATTTGGTTTAAAACAGTTTTTCTGTACCACTGGTTGAGCTTTTTGTTGAATTGGTAAAATATCTCCACCTGCAAATAGTGTAGCACCCGCAATCATAAGACTTAGTAATA
>JAHZJZ010000128.1 GCA_022600655.1 Campylobacterota bacterium
CGAAAAGTATGCTAAAAAAATAAACGCTTCGGTACTCCATCTTCCTGAAAATGTTGGGGGAAGATTTTCAGTACTCTCAACCGTAGGTTTGGTTCCTTTAGCACTCTGTGGTATTAATATTGATGATTTACTATCAGGTGCAAAAATAATCAAAGATGGCTTTTTTAATAAAGGGTATGTACAAGATATGCTATTAGAAAAAGCCGTCTATTATGCTAGTAATCATGCTCAATACAACATAAATTGTATTTTTGCTTATTCAGAAACACTCAAATACTTCTGTCAATGGTATGTGCAACTTTGGGGTGAAAGTTTAGGTAAACATCAACGTCATAGTGCCTTTCATGTAGGACTTACCCCTATAGGTCTTATTGGACCTAAAGATCAACACTCTTTCTTACAGCTAATTATGGAAGGAACCCGAGACAAGTCCGTTACCTTTATTAAGATTGAAGATTTTGAGGACAATATTACGATTCCAGATATTACACTCCCTCACCTAGAGATGCTTGACAGCCTCAACAATCTTCCTTTCTCAAAACTCATCAATATGCAGTGTGACTCCGTGATTGAAGCCCTACTCGACCAAAACAACATTCCTTTAGATACCATTACCATTCAACATGTCACAGAGTATAATATGGGTTCCCTTATTTTCTATTATGAACTTCTTACCTCACTTGTAGGTGAACTAATAGATGTAGATACCTACAACCAACCAGGTGTTGAAGCAGGAAAAATTATTTTAAAGAGAAAACTACAACAGTAGTAGCTTCCTAAGCTTCTAAACTAAATCCCTATGGACTTTTAGTCATAGAGATTTAGTGAAATTCAAGTTTAAAGTCATATTTATTCTGTTTTATTAAGTTCATGTGATTTATAATGCCCATCAAACCAATCAGGAATCTCAAACTCTGTCTCAACAAGTACTTGTGAGAAATCCTCTACCTCTGTACTGTTTAACTCCAAATTTGGCATCACCCCAAAAAGTTTAACAGCTGGTTTCATTAATGTTTTCTCTTTAGTAGGCTTGGTTAAAAATGTTTTCATACGCTCCATAGCTTTACTAAAGTTACCATCAGCAAGTCGTAAATAGACTTGATTCACAGCTACTAATGGAGGAGCTTTATCATTTTTTTTATAAGTATCATGACAACTCATACATTTGGCTTCAAACGCATAGAGAACTTTGTCGTCTATATGGGCTTGGAGTATAGTATAAGTAAGCAGTAGTGTAGTTATGATTTTTTTCATTGTTTTTGATTAAAGAGAGTAACTTAAACTATTATTTATATGGTGCAACAATATACTGAAGTGATAAAGCCTTTTGCTTTATCATGTCCCAATTTTCTTTATAAAACTCTAAATCACTAAGTTTAACTCTTTTACATTCTTTATCTGAAAGTCCATCAGCAAAATTCATAGGAATAATATAACAAATTCCTACTTGTTTATCAACAGCAACATAAATATCACAATCTTTAGCTGTAATACGTTGACCAATATTTGTTTCATGCGTATGATCTATTCCTTGTCCCCCTCTATCTCTGTCTTTAAAACTAATACTATTACCCGTACTAATTCCTTTTATTTGAACTCGTAATAACTTATTTTCATAATCAATAATAGCATCATATCGACTACTTCGTACATCAACACTACTACAATTAAATCCTGCAAGAATAGCTCTTGCAACAAATATAAATTCTGCACTATCCCCTGCATTAGCTGTCATAACACCAGATTCAACATTATTAATATTGACAGGAAAACCATTGGTCATAGCGATGTATAAAGATTTTTCAATAATATGTTTCAGTTTGGTTTTTATAAATTGAAATTTTTTCTTCTTCTCATCTGAAATACTTTCTTCTATTTTATAAATATTAACTTCTGAAAGTTCTTGTAAATCAATTTCTTTAGCAATATCTAAAAAAAATGTACGGTCATAAAATTTTTCCAAATCAGTTTTTTTTAATCCAAAGCTATCAGCAATCTCTTTGATTTTACTCTTTTTATACCCATTGTCAATTAATGCTTGAATAAGTTTTTCACTATCCATTTATTGCCTTTTTTATCTCTTTAGCAATAGCTTCAATCACAGGTACTGTCACAGAATTTCCTATTTGTTTATAAAGAGAAGAATTAGCTAATTTCTCAGGAAAAGAAAAAGTTTCATCATAACCTTGAAATCTTGCACACTCTCTTGGAGTCAATTTTCGGATATCTTTATCATCTATAATTAATGGAACATTATGTCCACCTGTTCCCATATTTGCTGTTAGTGTTGGACAAAGTTTACTTTTATTCTCTCGAACATAAACCCTTCGCCATTGATACACAGTATCTTTGTTTTTCATCTCATCTTTTAATTGCTCATAATAACGACTATTCGTATAATAATATTTTTCATCTGCTTGAGAGTCAATAAAGTCTGTTACTTTTTTCCTTAACTGTTTTGGTTTTGGAAAAGTAAATCTTTCTGCTATTTGACTATCTTTAAAAGCAACAATATAAATTCGTTCTCTATTTTGAGGTACATTCCCATATTCACTAGAATTTAAAACATCATATTTAAGTGTATATCCTCGTTCTTGAAATTCATAAGTAATCCGTTCAAAAGTTTTTCCTTTATCATGTCCTACAAGATTTTTTACATTCTCCAAAAATACTATTTTCGGTTCCAAGTCATCAATAAATCTTAAGATTTCAAAAAATACATTACCTCTATCATCACGAAAGCCTTTTTGATGTCCTGCAATTGAAAATGCTTGGCATGGAAATCCACCTGTTAAAATATCAATTTTTTCAACTTCTGATGTTTCTAGTTCATTTAAATCTTTTTCAAAAAGTGTATGTTTATGATTAAGTCTATAGGTAATACAAGCATTTTTATCTATTTCATTTGCCCATGAAATGTTAAAACCAGCTTTTTTAAAACCAAGTTCAATACCACCAATACCAGCAAATAATCCACCTACCTTCATAAAAACTCCTTAACTATTATCTACTATTTCAATATCTACAAATTATATTTTATGTTAAGACATTATACAAAGAAATTGGTTACAACCATACAAAATATGTCAAATTGTCATATTTTACGCCTAGACCTCTACCAACTCTACACCATTTTCAAGAAGGTAAACGATGACTCCTTTGGTGTATTTACCCATAATGCTTCTAATCGCTTTTTTATAATATCCTACTTGAGAACAGTGCTTGAGGTGATACTTTTTAGAACTCTTATAGTCTAAAACCATACAAGTTTCATCATACTCTAGGAGTAAATCTATCTGCTTAAACTCCTCTTCAAAACTTAGTGACTGCTCTTTGCTAATCGTTGCATTATCTAAAAGTTTTTGAAATGCATCATTGAGTATAAGTTGTTTAATACGACTCTCTATATCGGTGAGCTGTTCTGCATTTAACTCTTGTCCATATCGGTTTTGGGTAGCCGTAAGAGCCTCTTCTAAGCTCTCTATATCAAAGTGATTCATCATCTCTAAAGTGTAGTGTAGAGCTGTTCCAAACAGTATCGCATTATAATCTTTTTCATCTTCCTCTTCTGTTTTACTTACCTCTTGTACACCATAGTGAGTGATGTTTATTTTTTCTGTTTGAGTATGAGGGTAGAGAGATTGGTCTACCCCTATAGGTTTTGTTGTCAACGAACCTATAGACATGGGTCTCATACCCAATACATCAAAAATAGAACCTTTGGGTTTACGAATAACTATCATACTCTCTACAGCTCTAGTGAGTGCCACATAAAGTATGTTCATTTTGTCTTTAGCTGAGAGATTTTTCTGTCTTAATAGTACCTCTCTATAAACCGTATCAAAATTTTCTCGTCCTCCCATTTTATAGAAAATCTTCTCTACAAACAACGCGTCATTATAGTCATACAACAGAGCTGAACGGTCTGGGGCATTGCCTTTGAGTTTGTCTACCACGATGACATGTTCAAACTCTAAACCTTTTGAACCATGTATGGTCATAATCATCGCTCCCTCTTTGGCACTTGAAGCCACCTCGATGCTAGAGAGTCTAAACTCCTCTAAAAAGGTGGCTATATTTGAAAATCCACTGGCAAAAGTTAACAGTTTTAAGAGGTTTAAATCCTCTTCAAAGTAAGCAAAATCACCAATCAAACGATGCAGTACAGCCACTGGCTCCATAAAAGGGTGAAACCAACTCACATCTATCTTATCTAGTGATTGACCTACTCTATCTAGTAAAGCTCTAGCGTCAAGTTCTAGCCCCTCCCAAAGGTAGGAGACCATCGCTACTAAAGCTGCTACTTTTGGGGTATGTTTCAGTGAACTAGAGGTTTTTAAACGTGTTGCTATGCCTTTACTGTAACATGCCTCTTGAATGGTCGCTCCATCTTTGTTGGTTGAGACCAAAAAAGCGATATCTGAGAGTTCTACTCCTTGGTTCAGTAGCCACTCTAGTTTAGCGACAGCTCCATTGACCAACTCTTCTGTTTCGACAACCTCCACATACCCTTCAGTGGCTCCATCATGATACTTTGCTGGGTAAAAGCCTAGCATTGTTGGTTCAAACCAGCGATTGACCTGCTCTACTACCTGTTGGCTACTTCGGTAGTTAGTATCCATCTGTGCTATCTCTATGTCATAACGCTGGGCAACTGCATCAAAAAGCTCTTCTACTCCACCACGGAAACGGTAGAGGGACTGTTTAGTATCGCCTACATAAAAAAAGCTTTTAAACTCACTCTGCCCTACCCCTGCAAACAGTTCATCAATCAACGGTTTTAAAAGTAAAAACTGTAAGGTTGAAGTGTCTTGAAACTCATCTAACAAAATATGTCTAAAACGGCTATCTATCTTAAAATACAAAAACTCCTTATTAATGCTCTCATGTAAAAGCCGATAGGTAAAATAACTCAAGTCATCAAAACTCAGAACACCTAACTGTTTAGCCGTGGTAATATTTGCATTTTTATAGTAATCAAAAAGTTGAAAAAGGTTATGTAAAACAATCTGCTCTTTAGCATTTGACCAGAGAGAGAGTAGCTCTTTTAACTCTAAATACAGCACATCAATAGTCGGATTTTTCTCTACATATTTTTTATAGTTACGATGAGCAAGTAGACTCTCTTTCTCAAACAGACTCTTTTTAAAAAGTTTTTTAGTATCGGTAGGTTCAAAATTTTTAATGGCTGTTTTAGAAGCACCTGATTCAATAACCAGTTTATGTAAATTTTCTCTTTTCCTATCTATCTCTGCTTCTAAGGTATCAAGGTTACTCACTTCATAATCAGTATCTGGTAGTAGTGGGTCTATTTTATAGAAGTTCTGCATCAGTTCAAAGATTTTTAAGAAGCGTTTATCTTCTATATCCATGGCTAACTTCACCAAAGCACTAAGCAGTGAATTTGCCTCAACCTCTTCTAAAAAGTTCTCCTCTTTATGTATCTCATCTATCTCTTTGGTCACAAAATCAGGCTCTATCTCAATGTAGAGTGAGGCTGAACGTAAAATAGAGGTAAAAAAACTGTCAAGTGTCACAATGAAGTTTGAAGAGGCAAGAAAGTTTTCCAAAACCTCTGGCTGTTTGACCAAAAGCTCCTCTCTGCTCAGTCCTGTCTGCTCTGAAATAGCGTTTAAAAATATCTTATTATCAGCCAAATGAATCAAAGAACTTACAACTCTCTGTTTCATCTCCGAAGCTGCTTTATTAGTAAACGTAGCTGCTAAAATAGTGCTTGGCTCTTGGTCTAAAAAAAGCAGAGATATATATCGTACAGAGAGGGCAAAAGTCTTACCTGAACCTGCTGAGGCTGAATAG
>JAHZJZ010000007.1 GCA_022600655.1 Campylobacterota bacterium
AAATTAATTATTAACTTTAAGTATATTTTAAAAATATCTATCTGTTAGAAAAGAATTGGGAGAAAAGCAAACTTTTCTCCCAAAGAAGAGTGAACTAAAAAAGAATGAATTTACATCATTCCTGGCATACCACCCATTCCACTCATGTCTGGCATAGCAGGTCCAGCTGTTGGCTCCTCTTTAATGTCAGCAACCGTTGCTTCCGTAGTAAGAAGTAAACTAGATACTGAAGTTGCATTAAGTAGAGCGACTCTAGCTACCTTAAGTGGGTCAATAATACCAGCTTCAAGCATATTTACATATTCCCCAGTAGCTGCATTAAATCCTAAGTTAGCATCATCATTGTTAATGACTTTATCAACAACTACACCTGCATCATAACCAGCGTTAATAGCAATCTGCTTCATAGGAGCAGCAATGGCTCTTAGGATAATCTCTGCACCTATGAGTTGGTCATCACTAAGGTCAAGATTGACTTTAGCACCAGCTTTGATTAAAGCAGCACCACCACCGATAACAATACCCTCATCAACAGCAGCTTTTGTAGCAGATAGTGCATCATCAACTCTATCTTTTTTCTCTTTCATCTCTGTTTCAGTTGCAGCACCAACTTTAATAACCGCAACTCCACCAGAAAGTTTTGCAAGACGCTCTAAAAGCTTCTCTTTATCATATTCGCTAGTTGTCTTTTCAACTTGAGATTTAATTTCGTTAACTCTCGCTTCAACTGCAGATAGGTCACCTTTACCATCAACCACAACAGTGTTGTCTTTATCAATGACTACTTTTGAAGATTGACCAAGGTCAGCTAATGTTGCTTTTTCAAGAGTTAAGCCAAGCTCATCGGTGATGAGTGTTGCACCTGTTAAGATAGCGATATCATTTAACATCGCTTTTTTTCTATCACCAAATCCAGGAGCCTTAACAGCCGTGATGTTTAGAACACCTTTTAGTTTGTTGAGTACTAGTGTTGCCAAAGCTTCACCCTCTAAGTCATCAGCAATGATTACTAACGGTCTTCCTGTCTGTTGAATTTGTTCTAAAACAGGAACAAGGTCTTTAAGTGAAGTAATTTTAGCGTCAGTTAAAAGAAGTAGAGGATTATCAAGTTCACAAGTCATCTTTTCAGAGTTTGTTACAAAGTAAGGTGAAAGATAACCACGGTCAAACTGCATCCCTTCAACTACTTCTAGCTCGTCTTCAATCCCTTTTGCCTCTTCAACGGTAATAACACCATCTTTACCTACACGCTCCATCGCTTCAGCAATCAAGTTACCAATGGTCTCATCAGAGTTAGCTGAAATAGTTGCAACTTGTGCAATCTCTTTTTTATCTTTTACCTCTTTACTGATGGCTTTAAGCTCTTCAATAATTGTTGCACACGCTTTGTCCATACCTCTTTTTACTTCGATAGGATTCGCACCAGCAGTGATGTTTCTAAGACCCTCTTTAAAGATAGAGTGAGCCAATACAGTAGCTGTAGTTGTACCATCTCCTGCCTCATCAGCCGTGTTAGATGCAACCTCTTTAACCAGTTGTGCACCCATGTTCTCTAATGTGTCAGAGAGTTCAATCTCTCTAGCAACTGAAACACCATCTTTAGTGATGTGTGGAGCCCCATAAGACTTCTGAATCAATACATTACGACCTCTAGGCCCCATAGTAACTTTAACTGCATCTGCAAGTTTTGTTACACCTGAAAACAGTCCACTTCTTGCGTCATCTGAAAAAAATATCTCTTTTGCCATTATTTCATTACTCCTAAAATCTCTTTGCTACCTAGAACAAGGTAGTCTACACCATCGATAGTAATCTCTATTCCACCAAATTTTGAAAATACTACTGTATCTCCCTCATTAATTCCGTCTTCTATTGCTAATTTCCCAACAGCAACAGCTTTACCTTGAAGTGGTTTCTCTTTTGCAGAATCTGGAATAATAATCCCTGATGCAGTTGTGTTTGTTTGCTCTTCTCTAAGGATAAGCACACGATTACCTAATGGCTGAAATGACATTGGTTCTCCTTACATGTATAGTTTTTTGGAATAGTAATATATTTTTGCATAAAAGTCAATGAATTTAGTTTAAAAAAACAATAAAGTTTAGTCATATAGACTAAAGAATATTTCATGAAAAATATAACTTGTAGAAATTTAAAAAAACTATTGACATTAGATTTGTTTTTTGATAAAATGCCACCTCTTCAAAACATAGGTGGTAAGGTAGCTCAGCTGGTTAGAGCGCTGGTCTCATAAGCCGGAGGTCGAGGGTTCGAGTCCCTCTCTTACTACCACTTATAAATAAAAAACCAAACAAAATCAAAAAGTATACAGATATTAGAGAATTAAAACATAGTGTTTAAGTATTAATGACCACTAAACAGTAGTCATTAAAGCAGTTATTTTTTTTGTAGCGTAATCGTGAATATTGTTTTCCCATCTTTAACTGAAACCTCAAGCTTTCCACTCATCTCACGTTCAATTATGGTTTTACCAATATAGAGTCCAATACCATCACTGTTTCGTTTAGTACTGAAGTAAGGGTCGAAGATTTTCTCTATATTCTCTTTTGAGATTCCCCCTGCATTGTCAGTGATGGTGATGGTCGGTTCATTGACTTTGATATCGATGGTTGGGTTTGGTGTGAGTCGTTCTACAAGGACATCTCTAGCGTTGTTGACGATATTGAGTAGTACCTGTTCAAACTCATTGGCATTGGCATAGTAGCTAAAGTCTTGCCAAACATCAAGATTGAGTTTGATATTTGTGGCATTGAGTGTTGGCGTTACGATTTGAATGGCATTTTCACAAGACTCTTTAATACTAAAGTCTGCCCGTTCTTTAGATGGATTGTAGAAGTTTCTAAAGCTTTCAATGGTTTGTGACATATATTGAAGTTGCTCATTTGCCTCTTTGATGGTCATGAGTGCATCATCATCATTTTTACAGTTCTGTTTAATATGCATAAAAGAGTAGGATAAAAAGTTAAGAGGTTGTCGCCATTGGTGTGCGATGATAGATATCATCTCTCCCATACTTGCCAGACGTGACTGTTGGAGTAGCATGGTCTGTTGAGCCTTCTGTTCATCTTCAACGAGTTTGAACTTATAAGAGAGTGCAAATGAGAGTAACATCGATTCCAGTGCAAACACTACATGTAGAAAAGGAAAGCCTACTTTATGTGGGTCAATAATATAGAGGTACTCTAGTAGAATGATTACAATCACAATATGCCAACCAACTGAAACAAAGTAGAATGGAGCATCTTTCTTTTTTATATGACGATGAGCTTCACTCAGTACAAACCATACCCAGATGAAAGTAGGCACAAATTTTGTAATAATGGTATGTCCAAAAAACAGAGATAAGACTAAATCAAAGAGTGCTATTTTTATAATGATATTAATTAAATTATTGAGTTTATCTGTATTATAGGTTTGAAAAAATGCTTGAATAAAGAGCATAGAGAAAATCAACATAAAGGTTTGGGAAATATCTAATATATAGTAGTTCTTAAAGCCATAAATCTCATCAAATGGAGAGATAAGCATACTCTCTACACCAACCAGTGTGGAGAGTATAAAGAGTTGAGCTAGGGCATAGTATAGGTATTGACGATTTCGTATGTAAAAATAGAATGCTAAGTTATAGACAGCTGCTGAGAGAATAACCCCCAAACAAAGAACAGCAATCATAAATGGTACATGACCATACTGGTGCATTACGGTACTGTTTTGTATAAAGTGGTCATCGTAAAAGAGTATGGACGCAGAGATAGCATAAATGATGATGGCAAGGAATTTTAGTTTAACTATTTTATCCATAAAGGTGTATCCTGTAACCACATTTTGAGATGTTCTCTATAGACTCTTTACCTATGAGCTTTCGTACATCTCTAATAAGACTTCTTAAAGCATCTGAACTCATTACTTTATCAAACCAAACAAAATTTTCTATTTCAGAGTAAGAGACAATACGCCCTTGATTTTTAATCAAAATAGAGAGAAGTTTATGTTGTGACTCTGTAAGTGTTACTATTTTATTGTTATGAATTAGGGTATGGTTAAAGGTGTCAAACTTGTACTCTTTATTGATATTCACGACAGCTGGGTTTTGACTCTCTATATGTTTAAAGCAGGTTCGTAGTGCTTCAAAAAGAGGCTCTTCTTCCATAGGTTTTACCAAGTATTTTACTAAGTTTAGACTCACTGCTTCAAGAAGATACTCGGTAGTAGTGTAGGCAGTAGTAATGATAATAGGTGTTGTTTTATCGTCTTTACGAATGGTTTTACATAGGGTTAACCCATCCATATTTGGCATCTCAATATCGGTGATAATTATATCTGGTTTATTGTTATGGTATATCTCTAATGCCTCTACCCCGTCACTTGCCTGATGGATTTCTACAAAGTACGGACGTAAGAATGAAACAGCTATTCTACGTATCATAGACTCATCCTCTACAAACAAAAGGGTATGTTTTGATTTTTTCAACATGCTCTACACTTTTTCTACATTTTTTTATTATATCTTGCTTATACTATAGTAGTACATAAAATATTTAGCTAACCTTATGCATAGTTTTATATGCTAAAATTAGTAAAACAGAATGAAGGCTTTTATAATGATACGAAGTATTATTTTATCGTTAGGATTGTTGATTATGGTTGGGTGTGGGGCTCAAAGTAATCCAACAAGTGAGGATAGTGGTACGGCATCAGAGACGGCAAATACTCTAGACCCTGTTGATAATAATCTTACCATTGCAGGAACCCCTGAACCAGAGACAGTAGAACCTACTCCTGCACCTACTGTTACGCCGACTGAAACTTCTGTAGAGGAAGAGGAGAGTATATTGCCACGAACCATTAGTATGGATTTCCCTGATGTTTTAAAACAGACAGCACGTATTGATGAGAACAGTAGTTTGGAAAATAGTGAGACTACAGATAACAATCAAACAGATACCAATCAATCGGTCACCAAAACAAATGACCTTGGTTATGAACAACTTAAAGAGGATATTTCAGAAGTAGAAGATGTTGTAAAGATTGCTCAAGTTAACTTGGTGGTTTTAGAAAAAGTTATGCCAGAAGTTTTAGATAGATGTGAGGGAATGTTATCTTGTCTTTTTGAGGAGAAAGCACTCTCTATAATTATGGATAATAGAACCATCTCTTCCATTGCGACGATTGTAGAAGATCATAATTTTACTTTTATGGATGTTAATAGTACGATTTCATTAGGTGAGGTTGGGTTTAATAAATATGACACCAATCGTAGTTATCAGTATGAGTTGACTTTAGATATGTTAGCATCAGGGTTTAAAACAAAAAGTGATGTTTTAAAAGAGTTTCAAACCTTTAAATGGTCCGATGATAGTAAAGATGTTGTGACCTCTTATATATATGAAGACAATGAAAGCACTTCAAGTGTTTCACTACACTACTTAACTAATGATGATGGCAAAGAGACAATGCATGTCTATGATACAGAAGATAATAAAACAGCAGGTCTTAAAGAGAACACCAGTCTGATTCTAAGTAGTGAGGGTGATGAAAATAGTTCATTTAATTTAACCTCAAATAGTATTTTAAAGCACTCTATAGGTGATGAGACAAATACCAGTAGCTTCTCCTCCAATGTGGAGATTTCAGATGACACCAGCCTGTTACTCTTTTCAGGTAGTATCTCAGAGGAGAGTTCAGACCAAGAAGTCGCTTCAACATCAGAAATTATTTGTGATAATAATATGAGTTGTGATGAAAAAGAGGATAATCTCTCTGTATCTATAGAAGATATTGAACTTTATGAATTGAGTATTGTCGGAGGAGATTTAAAAGAGGGGGATTATATTTTACTAGCACCTAATACGAACTTAGAAGCTGTAAGTTTAATAGATGTTTTTGAATTAAGCTTGGGTTCTTTTACTGTTTTTGAAGACAAAAAGCAGGGTGCATTACACAGTGATGCCTTTCTTTATATGTTAAATGACCTAACTATTGTCTATATTGATAAGGCTTTGGATACAGCAGAACTCTTTGAAATTGTAGCAAAACAGGACAAACCGACACTTAGAATTGTGAAATATTGAGAAGTTTACTCAATTTTTTCTCAAACTCTTAGTTCTTATATTTACTTTACATTATTTTAAGATATACTTGTAGAGTAACTGTTTACTAAGCCAGACCCAATAGAAGAGGGCATTTAGTTTGTCAAACGAGAAGTTTACAACTACTTTCAGTTGTATGGGGTAATTGTGAACTTCATATAGATATCTTCTTATCTGTTTCTGTTTGTTATGCTAAATCCTTCTTCTATTTGGTTTCAACCATTGACGTTAAATTTAAATCCTCAACTTCACTACGAACCTTTTCCATAAATGCGTCACCAGGATCACTTTTTTCAGTTCTATACCCTTTGTCTAGCTCTAACCAAAACTCTGTATCTTCTAACTCTCTATACTCATGGTGACCGATGAGGTGTGTAATCGTTGTATATTTCTCTTTAAGATAACGTACTAAAGCGATATTTGATTTAAGTTGTTCTG
>JAHZJZ010000129.1 GCA_022600655.1 Campylobacterota bacterium
ATGCTCTTTTATATCTGTAGATAAGTTCATAATTCATATCCTTCCCTTTTTTGATGATTATATCATTAACTCACTTAGGCTACCCAAAGAGAATAAATGCGTCAATATTTTAACTCCTATTTTTTTAGTTAGTAGGTATAACATAAGCTAATAAAATTCAAAGCTACTCTAATAAACATACCAAAAACAACTTTTGGATATAATCACGCAATTTATATATTTACCATAATATGCATTAGGAAAACAGAGTGATTACATTAAAAGAAGCATTAACAAAAAGTAAAGAGGAGCTTGAATCATTAAAGGTAGAGATGGAGCAGAAAGCCAAAGAGAGTGGGCTTAATGCATACATTGATTTCTCTACATCGGGTGAGGGTGTTCCGATTTTGATTAAAGATAACATCCAAGTAAAAGAGTGGAGTGTGACATGTGCTTCAAAGATTTTACAAGGGTATGTGGCTCCTTATAGTGCAACGGTTATTGAGAACTTAAAAGCCAAAGGTTTCTCTGCATTTGGACGAGCCAATATGGATGAGTTTGCAATGGGTTCAACTACTGAGAGTTCTTACTATGGTGTAACTAAAAATCCTTATGGTGAAGATAGAGTTCCTGGTGGATCTTCAGGTGGTTCAGCTGCTGCTGTGGCTGGTGGTATTGCTATTGCTGCTTTGGGTTCAGATACAGGTGGATCTATCCGTCAACCAGCTGCTTATTGTGGTTGTGTGGGGATGAAACCTACGTATGGCCGTGTAAGCCGTTTTGGTTTGGGAGCCTACGCTTCTAGTCTAGACCAAATTGGACCTATTACTCAAAATGTGGAAGATGCAGCTATTTTGTATGATGCAATTGCTTCTCACGATACAAAAGATTCTACCAGTTCAGACTTACCTTTAGAGAGTATTGTAGAGAATCTTAATGCTGATAGAAAATTGACCATTGCTGTGATTGATAATTATGTCTCTGAAGCGAGTGAAGATATTCAAAAGGCTTATGCTGATACGGTAAAGGCTCTTGAAGAGGCTGGACATACGATTGTGCATAAGAACATGGCAAACACTAAATATGATATTGCTACCTATTATATTGTCGCAACAGCAGAAGCGACCACAAACTTAGCACGATATGATGGTATTCGTTATGGTAACCGTGTTGAGGGTGATAACTTGGCAGATACTTTTCTAAAAACACGAAGTCAAGGATTTGGTGAAGAGGTTCAGCGAAGAATTTTATTAGGAAACTTTGTACTCTCTTCAGGGTATTATGATGCCTATTATCTTAAGGCTCAAAAGGTAAGACACTTGATTCGTGATGAGTTTAATGCTATCTTTGAAGAGGCTGATTTGATTTTATCGCCAGTAGCTCCAAGTGTGGCACCAAAAATTGGTTCTATTCACGACCCATTAGAGATGTATAAGAGTGATATGTATACGATTGCTATTAACTTAGCTGGTCTTCCAGCTATCTCTGTACCTGTGGCTAAAGATGGTGAAGGGATGCCAATAGGGCTTCAACTTATCGGTAAAGCATTTAATGAACAAGCTGTGTTTGATGGGGCATTAAGCCTTGAGAAATCTGTAAACTACACCAAGTAAATAAAGGAGAGATTCTATATGAATATTAAAAAGAGAGCATTAACATTTGAAGATGTACTGTTGGTACCACAACATTCAACGGTATTGCCTAAAGAGGTTTCAATTACAACCAACCTAACTAAACGTGTGACCCTTAACACTCCTTTAGTATCAGCTGCAATGGATACGGTAACTGAGTATAGAGCAGCGATTGCTATGGCTAGACTTGGTGGAATTGGGATTATCCATAAAAATATGGATATAGAGACCCAAGCGAAACAGATTACTAAAGTGAAAAAATCAGAGAGTGGAATTATTATTGACCCTGTATTTATTGCCCCTGATAAAACCGTAGCAGACGCAGATGTCCTTATGGGTGAGTATAGAATCTCTGGTGTACCTGTGGTTGATGAAAATATGAAACTGCTTGGAATTATTACCAATCGTGATATGCGTTTTATCACTGATATGACAGCGATTATAGAAGATGTAATGACCAAAGCCCCATTGGTTACGGCAAAAGCAGGAACAACACTTGATGAAGCCGCTAAAATTTTGCAAGAGCATAAAATTGAAAAATTGCCAATTGTTGATGACAACGATATACTTCAAGGGTTAATTACCATTAAAGATATTGAGAAAAGAGAGCAGTTCCCTAATGCTAACAAAGATAAGCATGGAAGACTCAGAGTTGGTGCAGCTATTGGTGTAGGTCAGCTTGATAGAGCTACAGCACTGGTTGAAGCTGGAGCTGATGTGATTGTGCTTGATTCTGCTCATGGGCATTCTCAAGGGATTATTGATACCCTTAAAGAGATAAAAGCCAATCTTGATATTGATGTAATCGCAGGAAATATCGCTTCAGGTGCAGCTGCTCAAGATTTAATTGATGCTGGAGCTGATGCTGTAAAGGTAGGAATCGGACCTGGTTCAATCTGTACGACAAGAATTGTAGCGGGTGTTGGTGTACCACAAATCTCAGCTATTGATGAGGTAGCACTGGTGGCAAACCCACAAGGTGTACCTGTTGTGGCTGATGGTGGAATTAAATACTCTGGAGACGTAGCGAAAGCCTTAGCTGTAGGTGCAAGTTCAGTTATGTTAGGTTCGGCTCTAGCAGGAACACATGAAGCTCCAGGTGAGATGATTCTTTTTAATGGACGACAGTTTAAAGAGTACCGAGGTATGGGAAGTATTGGTGCGATGACCAAAGGAAGTACCGATAGATACTTCCAAGAGGGAACGGCTGCTGATAAGTTGGTTCCTGAGGGAATTGAGGGGCGTGTACCTTATAGAGGACGCATTGCATCTGTAGTTCATCAGATGGTTGGAGGTCTACGAAGCTCTATGGGGTATTGTGGTTCAGAGTCGATTGAAGCCTTTTGGAAAAAAGCTGAGTTTGTTGA
>JAHZJZ010000130.1 GCA_022600655.1 Campylobacterota bacterium
ACTTGAAAGAAGAAAAATATTTAGTTTTAGATACTAAGTTCTTTGATATGAAGTTCAAGTATAAGCTTTTAAGTAAATTTGATAATCTCGATGAGCAGATAGATGGAGTACTAATTAATAGTGAAAACTTTGGAGCATTGAACTTACTTCAAAGTAGATATAAAGAGCAGGTTAAAACGGTTTATATTGACCCACCTTACAATACAAAAGAAGGAGATTTCCTTTATAAAGACAACTATAAGCACAGTAGTTGGATGTCTATGATAGAAGATAGATTATTACTTATGAAAACTCTTGTTAATCATAAAGGTAGATTTTATTGTTCAATTGATGATAGAGAAAATAGTAAATTATTAGAACTATTGTATTTGCACCTTGGAAAAGAAAATTATTTAAGTTCAATTACTTGGGAAAAAAGAACTAAATCTCAAAATACAAAAACTTCTAAATATATGCTTCAATCAAAAGTAGAATATATTCATCCATTTAGATTTGAAGACAAGCGGCAAGAGTTTAATTTAGAGGTGTCTGGTCAAAAAGAATATCCATTGGAAGATGAAATTGGAAAGTATAGAATTCAAAAAGCTGAAATGGATTCATTAGATAGAGCTCACGCAGCCGTATCAATGGCTTATCCAATATTAGGTATCAGTCCTAACAAAGGTAAATGTTGGAAATTTGGAACAGATACAGCAGAGTTATATCTTGAAGAAAATAGAGTTTTCTTAAAAGATGATTGGCCATATATTATTTTTAGACCTGAACACGAAGAGCAAGATATACATAAGCCTTTTTGGTCTCATTTTTTTGATAAGGACACTTATGGAACAGCAGAAAGTGGATTAAAAGTTTTAGATAAAGAATTGGGATTTGGTAAAGACTTTTTAACTGTAAAACCAATTGAATTGATTTCAAAATTATTATTTCATACAAGTGATGATAAACAAATAATCTTAGATTATTTTGCTGGTTCTGGAACGACTGGACACTCTGTAATCAATCTAAATAGAAAGCATAATGGTAAGAGAAAATATATTTTAGTTGAAATGGGAGAGTATTTTGAACAGTTATTAAAACCTCGTATTCAGAAAATTATCTATACTGACAAGTATAAAGATGGAAAACCAACGACTAAAAATGGTGTCTCTCAAATGTTTAAATATTTTAAATTAGAAAGCTATGAAGACACTCTAAATAACCTTGAATTCAAAAAAACAAAAGATCAAGAAGATGCTTTAGATTTATATGGAGAAGCCAAAGAAGATTATATGCTTAACTACTCTTTAGATGTAGAGAGCCAAAGCTCACTTTTAAACATAGATACCTTTAGTACGCCATTTGACTATAAACTAAAAATTGCTACTTCAAGTGTTGGAGAAACAAAAAATACAAACATTGACTTGGTAGAGACATTTAATTATCTTTTGGGGCTTGTGGTTGAAAAAGTAAACTTTGATGAGGGCTTTTTTACTATAAAGGGGCAGAACCTCAAAGAGAGTAAGATTTTAATCATTTGGAGAGATAACAAAACAAATGATGAACTCAATGTGTTTGTAGAAGCGTTAGATTTAGATAAGTTTGATGAGGTCTATGTGAATGGGGATAATAACTTAGGGTTTAGCCTTATTGAAGAGGCGTTTAAGAGGTTGATGTTTAATGAGTAGCTATAAACCACCCTATACGATAACAAGTGAAATACTAAAACTTATCTCTGAAATATCTGAGCTTATCTCTGATGTAAAATATATAGATAAAAACTATAGTACACTTAAATTGCGTAAAAAAAATAGAGTTAGGTCTATTACAGGCACTCTTCAGATAGAGGGAAACAGCTTTGATGAAACTAAAGTTACCAATGTCATCAACGGTAAGAGTGTTTTAGGAACGATGAGAGAGATAGAGGAGGTCAAAGGAGCTATTGAGGCTTATGATTATTTAGATAAATATGATTATAAAAATGAGAAAGATTTACTAAAAGCTCACAAGTTTCTTATGAAAAATCTTCTTAACAATGCAGGAGCTTACAGGCATAGCAATGTAGGAGTAGGAGGAGCTGATGGCGTGACACATGTAGCACCACCACCCAATATGGTACCACAGTTAATGGGGGATATTTTTGAGTGGCTCAATAGCAGTGATGAGCATCTCCTTATAGTTAGTTGTGTGTTTCATTATGAGTTTGAATTTATACACCCATTCAATGATGGTAATGGACGGATTGGGAGGCTTTGGCAAACTGTTATATTGAAATCATACAAAGATTTTTTTATCTATATTCCTATAGAGAGTATGGTTAGAGATAATCAAGAAAAATATTATCAAGCATTAGAAGATGCAGGAAGCAGTGGTGAGAGTACACCCTTTATAGAATTTATGTTGGAGGTAATAGCTAAATCATTGCAAGATTACATAAAAGAGAGTAAAAAGAGTGTCCCTAAAAATGTCCCTAAAAATGTCCCTTTAAAACGACTGGGTAAGATAGTAGAGCTTATCAAAAAAGATAAAGACCTTACCGTAGTACAAATAGCAAATATACTGAAAGTAACAGACAAAACAATACAAAGAGATATAGCTAAATTAAAAGAACAAAACCAAATCAAAAGAGTAGGAAGTTTAAAGGCAGGTCATTGGGAGATAATAGATGAAATTTAACGAAAGATTAGTATTAAACTCTTATCTGTTATCACTTTTTGGAGTTGATAGTTTTGAAGAGTTGGCAAAAGAGTTAAAAGAATCGCGATTAGAAGAGCTTGATGAGAATGATAACTCTCTTTTTTATCACGAGCTAAAAGATAAGCTTGTAAGTACCAATAAAATCATAAGTGATGATAAGCTTTTGGAGTATGATGAGAATATAGTAAGACACACCAAAAGAATGGGTCGTGGGTTAAAGTGGAAATATTTTCAATACCTCTCACTACTGTTTGTAGAGATTTACTTGGATAAATATTTTGATAATAAAGAGCAACTACTTGAAGAGTTAAATAGTTACTTAAAAGAGTTTAATACTACTATTGACAATAAAAAAGAGAAGCTTACAGAGTATGAAGAGTGTGAGCTAAATAAACTTGCTTTATATAATGCTACAGGAAGTGGAAAAACTCTTTTACTTCAAATGAATTTATTACAGTTTAATCACTATGCCAAAGGTAAAATTAAAATCAATAAAACAGTTCTGATTACTCCAAATGAGGGGCTGTCAAATCAACACTTAGCAGAGTTTGAAGATTCAAATATAGAAGCAGAGATATTTTCAAAAGATAGTAAAGGACTTTTTGCAGGAAATTTTGCCAACGGTGGTGCTATTGAGATTATAGAGATAACAAAACTTGGAGAAGAAAACGGAGACAAAACAGTAGCCGTTGATAGCTTTGAAGATAATAATCTTGTCTTTATAGATGAGGGACACCGTGGTAGTAGTGGAGACAAATGGAAAACCAACAGAGATAAGCTAAGTGCCAACGGTTTTGCTTTTGAATACTCAGCAACTTTTGCTCAAGCCATAAATGCAAGTACAGGAAAAAAGAAAAAAGAGCTTGAAAATGAGTATACAAAAGCCATTATCTTTGATTATAGTTATAAGTATTTTTATAATGATGGCTATGGTAAAGATTATTCAATTTTAAATCTCAGTGTTGATAGTGAGGATATAAAACAGACTTACTTAACAGCGTCACTTCTTAGCTTTTATCAACAGATGAAAATCTATGAGAGTTCAAAGAGTTTGTTAAAACCGTATCTTATAGAAAAACCTCTTATGGTCTTTGTAGGGTCAAGTGTAAATGCTGTTAGAAAAAGCAGTGGTAAAGATGTATCTGATGTGGTTGATGTCTTGTTATTTGTTGATGAATTCATAAAACGTAAAGTTGATAGTATTAAGAATATAGAAAAAGTCATGAGCCTTGATAGTGGTCTAAATAAACAAGATGGGAGTGATATATTTGCTAATAAATTTAGTTTTTTAGAGCATAGTAAATTGAATGCAACAGAGATGTTTGATGACATTCTCAATACTGTTTTTAATGCGTCAAGTGGTTTACTTCATATAGAGAACTTAAAAGGGGTAGATGGGGAAATAGCTCTGAGAGTTGGAGAAAATGAACAGTTTGGGGTTATAAATGTTGGAGATAGCGATAAGCTTACTAAATTATGTGAAGCCAATGGTATGACTGTAAGTAGTCGAGATTTTTCAAATTCACTTTTTAACAGTATCAATAAAACAACTTCAAGTTTAAATATACTCATAGGTTCAAAAAAGTTTTCTGAGGGTTGGAGTTCTTGGAGAGTCTCTACTATGGGACTTATGAATATCGGTAAAAAAGAGGGTTCACAGATTATCCAACTCTTTGGTCGTGGTGTAAGGCTTAAAGGTTATGAGTATTGTTTAAAAAGAAGTAGAGCCATAAATGGACGAGAGTTAGAGAGGAGATATCAAGCCGTTGAAACACTCAATATCTTTGGCTTAAAAGCTGACTACATGAAGGCTTTTAAAGACTACTTAAAAGATGAAGGTGTCCCTACGGATGAAAGAATAGAGTTTGTGCTACCTTTGATATACGATGAAAGTTATAAAAAGCAAAAACTAAAAGTGTTAGCTTTGCAAGAAGGAAAAGAGTTCAAAAGAGAAGTAAAGTTTGATTTGGAATATTCTGATATAAGAGGTATAAGTAAAAAAGTGGTACTAAACTTGTATAAACAAGTAGATGTATTGGAGAGTCAAAGTAGAAGTGGTGATAAGCTTGAGTTAAACAGTGAGATATTTCAAAAAGAGCATTTGAGTTTTGTAAGTATTGACAATCTGTTTTTTGCACTTCAACGGTTTAAAAATGAAAAAGGTTGGAGTAATTTAAACATCTCTAAATCAAATATAGAAGCTTTGCTTACGAGTAATAATTGGTATAAGTTATATATACCAAGCGATAATATGAAAATAAGTAGTTTTAAAAATCTTTCTAATTTTGAAACCATTATAATGACGCTGCTTAAAAAATATATGAAGTCATTTTATGAGTACAAAAAGAGTGAGTGGGAGAGCCAATTTTTAGAGTATAGAGAATTGGATGAAACAAGAGATAGAGCAAATTTAATAGATAACTATACCATTACAGTGGAAGATAAAGAGAGAGAGCTTATAGAGATATTAAAACAGATTGAACGAGATTTAATAGATAAAAAGTTACCAATTTTTGATAGAGCTGATTTAAAGGTTTTTAATTTCAATAAACATCTTTATAACCCTTTGATTTATACAAATAAAGGAGTGACTACATTACAAATAAAACCAATAGCATTAAATGATGGTGAAAAAGAGTTTGTTAAAGATTTAGATGCTTACTTAAAAAGAAATAGTACTAAATATGAAGATACAGAGATGTTTTTACTTAGAAATCAAAGTAAAACAGGGCTTGGGTTTTTCACTGAGGGTAATTTTTATCCAGACTTTATTATGTGGATAAAAAAAGAGGGTAAACAATATATTAATTTCATCGACCCTAAAGGGATTAGAAACTTAAACATACAAGATGACTCAAAAATAAATTTATCTAGCAAAATAAAAGAGATAGAAGAACAACTTGGTGATTCAAATATAGTGTTGAACTCTTTTATAGTCTCAAATACATCATATAATGATATTGTAGCCTTGCATAGTAACATCACTAAAGATGAGCTTGAAGATAAAAATGTCTTGTTTCAAAAAGATGATAAAGATAGTTATATAGATAAAATATTTAATAAAAATTTGGAGAAAATAGATTGAAAAAAGCATTAATATTACTTAATATGGGTGGACCCAATAGGGTTGAAGAGGTGGAGATGTTTCTACGAAATATGTTTGCTGATAAAAATATTTTACCCGTAAATAGGTATTTGCGAAAGTTTATTGGCAATATTATTGTAAAAAAGCGTCTAAAAGAGGTTGAAGAGAATTTTACGGAGTATTTAGGTGGTAAGTCGCCACTTCCTATACTGACAGAAAAACTTATTACTAAACTTCAAAATAGATTAGATATGCCAATAGTAGCAGCCATGCGTTATGTTCCTCCTTTTGCAACACCAGCACTTGAACAGTTTAAAGCTGACGGGGTAGAGGAGTTGGTACTTTTCCCAATGTATCCACAATACTCAACCACAACAACACTCTCTTCCATAGAAGATATAGAGGCAAGGTGTGAAGCACTTGAGTATGCTCCTAAGATAACCGTTATAGAGCCTTATTATGACGATTTTGATTATATAAAAGCAAGTGCCATGAAGATAATGGAAGCGATGGAGGGAAAAGAGACAGCAGATTATGACCTGATTCTCTCAGCACATGGACTACCTGTGAGTATTATAAAGGCTGGTGACCCTTATGAGAAACAGGTGGAGTCAAATGTCTCTGCACTGAAAATATATCTTCATGAGAGAGGCATAATATTTAATAATATTAAATTGGTTTATCAATCAAAAGTAGGTAACGCTTCATGGTTAGAACCTAGTTTGGTTGATGTACTACGTAATCCGACACATAGAAAAGTACTTATCTATCCATTAGCATTTACGATTGATAACTCTGAGACGGTTTTTGAGTTAGATATTGAGAGTCGTGAGATAGCTGATAAGATAAAGTATGATGATTTTAGAGTAGCCAAATGTTTTAATGACGATGATGCCTTTGTAGAGTTAATCGTTAAAAAAGTAAATGAGCTTTAATGCAGACCATTGAGAAGCATTTTGTAGCCACTTATGAGGTCAAAAAATCAAAATTTATTGCTCACTTGGTTCCTATATCTGAGTATAAAGGGTTACAAGAGAAGTTAAGAGCAGAGCATCCAAAATCAAGACATGTGGTCTATGCCCTGCGTTACCTTAATGAGTTTGAACAGATTGTTGAGAACTCAAGTGATGATGAAGAGCCAAAAGGGGCTGCTGGGGTTCCTTCGCTCAATGTACTGCGTGGTGAAGCGTTGATTAATGTGGCTGTTTTAACAGTTCGATACTTTGGAGGAATCAAATTGGGGATTGGTGGAATGGCTAGAGCCTATGCTTCAGCTGTTAAAGAAGTTGTTGCTCAGTCTAATGTTGTTTTGTATGAAAAAATGTTAAAATATTCTTTCAGCACCTCATATAGTGATATCCAAAGAGTAGAATATATTTTAAATAAAATAGAGATAATCCAAATAGAGCGAGAATTTTTAAATGACGGTGCTGCTTGGACAATAGAATCAACAGAAAATAAAATAGAGAGTTTTAAAAAGGAGTTGGCGTGCATGAGATAGTAAATACCATCGTAGAGTTGGTAAGTCAGTTTGGTTATTTGGGTATATTTATAATGATGTTTTTAGAGAGTACCTTTTTCCCTTTCCCTAGTGAGGTAGCGATGATACCCGCAGGATATTTAGCTTTTAAAGGTGAGATGAACTTGGTCATGGCAATTGTAGCAGGTATAGCAGGTTCTTTAGGTGGAGCATTGTTTAATTACTATTTGGCTAAAAAGTATGGACGAAAAGGGGTACTTGCATTTGGTAAGTATTTTTTCTTTACCGAAGAGAAACTTCAGAAGATGGAAGCATTCTTTGTAAAACATGGCTCATTCTCTACCTTTGTTAGTCGTTTGATTCCAGGTGTTCGTCAACTCATATCTTTACCAGCAGGGCTATCAAAAATGCCTCTAAAACCCTTTACACTCTATACAACACTAGGAGCAGGAATTTGGGTGGTTATATTGGCTGTACTGGGGTACTATATTGGTATTTTAGTCCATGATATTGACTCAACTCAGCCATATTTCCCACAAGTTATAGCTGCAAGTAAACCGTATATACATCAGATTTTATACATTACATTGGGCATGATATCTGTTGCAACTTTTGCCTATGTGATGACGCATAAACGAAAAAACAGAGTTAAAGCAGAATCGTAGTAAGAGGAAATATACACAGAATATAACTATAAATGAACGGAAATGTCTATAAAAGTAACAATTTCCTATTGAAATTTAACAACTAATTTATTGTGTTGTGTAATATTTACGGTTTTTTTACTGTTCATTAGTAATTATTAACATTAAGAAAAGCCAATAGATATTATAATTGATAGTCGTTAGGGCAAAATTTATTAGGAGAATCGTTATGACAAAAACCGTTTTATTGGCATCTGTTGTTGCATTATTTGCATTTTCAGGATGTTCTCAACAAACAGCTAAACCAGAAGTAAAGGCAGAGGCTAACACTACAGCTGAAGCTAATGTAAGTGAAGTTAAAGCAATCGTTGAAGAGGTAGTAGTTGAGGCTGCTCCTGCAACTTCATTTAAAGAAGTAGCTGTTAAAGATGTAGAAGAAGTTACTGAAGCACAAGTAATTGAATCTGCAAAATAGTCTGTAAGGAATTCATAGTATGGTAAAAAAGATTTTATCTATAACAGTGATTGCCGTAATCGCACTTTCAGGATGTTCAGCAACAAAAGCAGAAGTTGAAGCACCAAAGAAAGTCGAAGTAGCAGATACAAATAAAAGTGCAGTAGAGACTAAAACAGTTAAAGCTGTAGCAGAAAAAATGAGTGGCGTTGCCGCTTCTGTACCTGCTTCAGAATTTTTCAAGAAATAGTCTAAGCACACATAACCTTTGATAGTTTTATCAAAGGTTATCCATCCTCACCATTATTAATAGGCAGTCATAATCTGTTTAAAGCCCTTTTTCTCTAAAGCAAAAGCTTTAAATATGGAACCATTTTGTTTGCTTTTGACTGTTGGTAATGGATTACAGTCCCCATTTGAAATATAATAAAGAGCCTCTTTTAAAGATGCTTCTTCTCTGTCTCCAAATGCTTTAAATAAATCATCATTAGCACTACAAGTAGGTTCTAAACCATTGGTATATCCTCCTACTCCATCACTATTTTTACTCTCTACATTAACCAAAAGAAGAGCTTTATCACAGAAAAGTGTAGGGTAGAAGCCATAAGGTTTTCCAAATGTTGTTGAACCTATTTGTACTACCTCTACATCATTGTCTAAAGCTTTCAGTGCATTAATAACCAGTTCACTAGATGATGCTGTCGATTGAGTACCAATAATAAAAACTCTTTTTAGATTAAGAACATTTTTATTACTACTTCCAAAGTACTCTTTAAAGTTATAAAGAGCATATTTTTCATTAAAGTTTACCTCTTCAAATACTTTGCCATAAACATGTTCTCCACCAATAAGTGTTGCAAGGTGATTCGCGACACTCACTTCACCACCTCCATTATAGCGTAGGTCAAGTATTAGCTCTTCTACTCCTTCAGATTTAAATACACCAAAGTAGTAGTTAAGTTCATCAATAGCTTGAGTAATAAAATCTTGAAATACAATGTACCCAACCTTTTGGTTGTTCTCTTCTAATATACGAGCATCAAGTACAGTTCTAACACTATACTCTGCTTTAGTAACGGTCACATCTCTGTTTTGTTGTAGAGTCGTATTCCATACTTGAAAGGTAATAGTATCTTCTATCTCATAGATACTTAATGTCTCATCTATATTAGAGATAGTCAAGTTATTGACACTGGTAATAATATCACCACGTTTCAACCCTGCATTGGAAGCTGGAGAGTTAGGATAAACATAAGAAACAATAAAATAGTAGTAAGAGACACCTTCAACAGGCGTATAAAAAAAGTCAAAACCAAAGTTTTTATTTTTTCCCTCTGTATAAAAGTCAAGTAGGGTTTGTGAGTCCATTATAAAGCTATATCGGTCATTTTTATGACGAAATGCTTCGAGTACCTTTTCAGGTTCATTATAAGTTGAGTTATTGTATTCAAGAGTTTCCGTACTAGTTGCGAAAAGATAAGAGTCATGCATGACATCATATACAAATTTATTTTTCTTCTCCAATGTACACTCTTCTGGGTATGGAACAGAAAAAAACTTTTCAGTAGATTCAAGAGCCTCTTCTTTTGTTGCAGGTATATCTATGATACTACTGGGAGTAGAGTGGTTATTTTCTGTAGAGGTGTTATTATCACTAATATTAGAAGAAAGGGGTAGGGTTGTATTAGACTCTTTGCTACTACTTGAACCACCACCACAAGAGGTGAAAGATAACAAGAGAAAGAGTGAGATTAAAAGATTAAAAAATATATGCATATCGAGTCCTATTCTGAAGTTTTTGTATTATATCTAAAAAAAATCTAAGTTGTTAAATATAATAATTTATGATATACTACCCTCAGCTTAAGAGGATTTCTTAACGCTAAAGAGTATCGGGATAGACCCAATGTACTCAAATAATTCACGCTAAGGAGCTTAGTGATGAGATACGATTATCTTATTTTCATTGGCAGATTTCAGCCATTTCACACAGGACATGAGCAGGTCATCAGGCAGGCTTTAAAATTATCAGACAAAGTTATTGTTTTAGTCGGTTCAGCCTATCAGCCACGCACGGTTCGTAATCCTTGGGATTTTAATGAACGAGAAGCGTTGATGCGTTCAGCTTTTTCCGAAGAGGAAAACAGAAAAATACTGGCTTTTCCACTACTTGACTACACCTACAACAATCAGTTATGGATTAAATCGATTCAGCAGTTGGTAGCAGGGGTTGTTCATAACAAAATCGCTTCAAAACCAAAAATCGCTCTTATAGGTCATCAAAAAGATGGAAGTTCAGACTACTTAACACAGTTTCCACAATGGGAACGTATAGAGGTTGAGAATTATAACAATATTTCATCAACCGATATTCGAGAGCTTTACTTTTCAGATGAAGAGGTCGGTGAGAGTCTAAACACCAATGTAGCCATGCTTTTAGAAAAGTTCAAACAATCAGAAGCCTACAAACAAGTAGAAAATGAGTTCCATTTTGTAAAAAAATACAAATCTGCGTGGGATAAAGCCCCCTATACCCCAATGTTCATAACAGTAGACGCTGTAGTAGTTCAAAGTGGACACATTCTCATGATAGAGCGAAAAGCACAACCAGGAAAAGGTCTTATGGCACTTCCAGGTGGTTTCCTAGATGCCAATGAGACACTTAAATCAGCCGTCATACGAGAACTAAGAGAAGAGACACGCATAAAAGTACCAGCCCCTGTTTTAGCAGGAAGCATTACCAAGCAACAGGTTTTTGATGACCCTTATAGGTCTGCAAGAGGTCGAACAGTAACTCATGCCTATCTCATAGAGCTAAAAGGCGATAGCCTACCAAAAGTAAAAGGTGGCGATGACGCAGCCCATGCTTTTTGGGTTCCTTTTGCCGAGGTTAAGCCTGAAATGATGTTTGAAGACCACTTTCATATTATTCAGGCTATGGTTGGGTAGGGATTTTAAATATTTTGGTATGCCAATCGAGGTCAGACACATCGGTCTGCCCCTACATGTCGCATAAGTTAAAATATTTGTAAAACATATTGAGCTCGTAGGGGTCGACCGATGTGTCGACCTACAAATAACAAAACAGGTTCCAAACCGATAGACGGTAAAGAACATTAATCATTAGAAGGATTTTCTATGAAAAACATAATACTAAACACAGACAGCTACAAATCAAGTCACTATTTACAATACCCACCAAAGAGTGAGTATGTTTCCTCATACATAGAAGCACGAGGTGGAGAGTACCCAAAAACACTATTTTTTGGATTACAAGCATTCATCAAAGAGTATTTATTGACGCCTATTACTCAAGAAGAGATAAATGAAGCCAAAGCAATACTAACAGCTCATGGTTTACCTTTTAACGAAGAGGGGTGGCAGTATATTTTAGATGAATATGATGGATACTTACCCATAGAGATATCAGCCATAAAAGAAGGGATGTTAGTACCTTTAAAATGCCCATTGGTGCAAGTAGTCAATACTGACAAAAACGTTCCATGGTTAACGTCATACATGGAGACAGCTTTACTAAGAGCCATATGGTTTCCAACAACGGTAGCGACACTTTCATACTCTATAAAAGAGATTATACGAGACTACTTAGAACAAACAAGTGACAATGTAGAAGCAGAGCTTCCTTTTAAACTCCACGACTTTGGAGCCAGAGGAACATCAAGCCAAGAGTCAGCCATGCTTGGTAGTATGGCTCACTTGGTAAACTTTCAAGGAACGGACAATTTATCAGGAATTATCGGTGCTAGAAAATATTATGGTGCAGATATAGCAGGTTTTTCTATTCCTGCTTCTGAACACTCAACCATGACTTCTTGGCAAAAAGAGGGTGAGCGTAATGCCTATGCCAATATGGTACAACAGTTTGGAGGCAAAGGAAAAATCTTTGCTGTGGTTTCGGATTCATATGACATCTACAACGCTGTAAGCAATATTTGGGGTAAAGAGCTAAAAGAACAAGTAAAACAGAGTGGAGCCACCTTGGTCATTCGCCCCGATTCAGGAGAACCAAGAGAGATAGTCTTAGAAGTCATGAAACGCATTTATGAAGCTTTTGGAGGGTACAAAAACCCAAAAGGTTACATTGTTTTAGATGATGCAGTACGTATTATCCAGGGTGATGGAGTAGATACTGAGGCGATAAGAGATATATTGGAGATTCTAAAAAATGAAGGGTTTTCAGCTGATAACATCACCTTTGGAATGGGTGGAGGGCTATTACAAAAGCCCAATCGTGATACCTTTCAATTTGCCATGAAAGCATCGGCTATCTGTGTAGATGGAGAGTGGCGAGATGTTTATAAAGACCCTATTACTGATAGTGGGAAGAGGTCTAAGAGAGGGAGGTTGGCTTTGGTTGAGGGGTTTGAGGTCGTTAGGTTGGAAGAGCTTGGGGAGAGGGAAACTCTTGTAGTTCCTGTGTTTAGGGATGGGGAGTTGTTGAGGGAGTTTGGGTTTGATGAGGTTCGAGAGAATAGTTTAATTAATAAGATAAAGGAAATATAATGCAGGATAAATTATTAACTTATGATGAGGTTTTAGAAGCGACAAAAGAAAATAAGAGGTTTCTCCTATTGGGAAATGGTTTTAGTATGGCATATAATAAAGATAGATTTTCTTTTACCAGTTTATTTCAAAGTGCAGTGGACAAAGGCTTAATTGATAAGCAAAGTCCTATGTATGAAATTTTTAAGGATTTTGAGACTACCGACTTTGAAGAAATTATTAAGAATTTAGAAATATCTATAAAAGTTTTGAATGCATATCAAATATTAAGAGATGATGATGCTAGAATGATTTTTAATGATGCAAATAAATTAAAAGAACACTTAGTTGATATTATTACAAATAATCATCCAGCAAAGATAACAGATATTACTGATGAAGAGTTTATTCATAGTGCTAATTTTATTAAGAATTATGATAGAATTTATACATTAAATTATGATTTATTATTATATTGGACAACTATAAAGCTTGATAATTTTTTTGAAGATAAGCAAATAAAAAATAAAAAGTTAGAAATAAAAGATGGTTTTTATGACCCTGATAAAGGTCATACTGATTATGTAACGTATGCAAATAATAACTCTACAAATAAGCCAAATATTTTTTATTTACATGGAGCATTACATATTTTTGATAAGAAACATAAGATTATTAAAAATACTTACAAACGAACTGAGAGGGCATTACGAGAGCAAACATTAGAAAATTTGGATAATGAAATATATCCTATTTTTGTGTCAGAAGGTACTAGTTCTCAGAAAAAATCTAAAATTTTACACAATGCATATTTAAATCATTGTTATCGTAGTTTAAAAAGTATTGGGTCTAAAAGAAAAGATGACCATCTTATTATTTTTGGAACTATGTTAAAAACTAATGATGAACATATACAAGATGCGATTATGGAGAATAGTGTTAAAAATATTTATATAGGTATTGGTTCTAAAGATAATATTCCTGAATTTGACCTTTTTGTAGAACGAGCAAGTAAAAGATTTAAAAAAGTATATTTTTATGATTATAAAAGTGTAAAGGTATGGCGATAATGAT
>JAHZJZ010000008.1 GCA_022600655.1 Campylobacterota bacterium
TTAATAAATTTAATAAAAAAAAACACTTTTACGGCATATAAGTTATTTATCTTTATAAATCTATCTTATAACCTAAGCCATATTGATTTTTTACGAGACCATCTGGAAGCTTTTTTCGTAAATTTTTTACTAAAGTACGAATAGAGGTGTTTGCAATCGTTTTATCAAACTTATCACCCCATACATGAAAGAGTATCTCATCTTCATTACTAGGAATACCTTTCTTTTTAACCAATAAATCAAAGAAATAACTCTCTCTTTTGGTTAAAGAAATCTGTTGGTCACCATGAAATAGTGTTTTACTTCTTGCATCCCAACTACAGTTATGAGGGAGGTGTACTTGTTTAGCTCCTTCAATCTTCTCTGATGCTTTAACCAAAGCCTCAACCAATTTGGTTCTACTCACTGGCTTAATAAGGTAACTTAAAAAATACAAGTCAACCAACTCTAAAAGCGTTTTTTGATCAGAATGACCTGTAAAAGCAATAAGTATGGTTGAGTAGTCATCCTCACGAATCTTTTTTGCCAACTCAATACCATTCATTTTAGGTGTATAGATATCCAATAAGATAATATTGGGACGATGCTCTTTATATAAATCATAAGCTTCCTCTCCATCACGTGCAACATGAAGTGTTTCACAATGACCTTCTAAAAATGGTGCATAACTCTCTATAAGTCTCTCTTCATCTTCTACATACAATATTGTTAGTTTTTTCAATCTATTCAAATTATTCCATCACTCAAACTTATTTTATTTGTATAATACTAATTTATAAATAGTATCACTACATATATACTTGCAAAACAAAGTGACTTAATAGTGACTTATATTAGAAAAAAGCAATATTTCATCAAGAATGTTACTTAACTTCAATCTTTTTTGGAATTTTGATACAACATTTCACCCCATCTTGATAATTTTCTATACTAACACTACCCTTCATACTTCTTTCAATAATCATTTTTAAGATATAAAGTCCTAATCCCGTTCCTTGAGATTGGTACTTGGTTGTAAAGTATGGATCAAACACTAACTCAATAATCTCTTTTGAAATCCCCCCACCATTATCTTCTAAAAAAATATGAATATCACTCTTATCATTTACAACTTCTAAGCGAATCCTTGGTTCTTTAATATTTTTAGAAACACAAGCATCAATAGAGTTATGAATAACAATTAAAAGCGATTGAACTAACTCTGACTTATAACCTACTAACAAAACATCTTCTTGCATTACAGTAGAGAGTATCATCTCTTGAGAAGATGAGAGTCTAGCTATACGTTCGGTTCGCTCTATAAGTTCTGAAACCATAAAAGACTCAAGCTCTTTATCTATGCTAAAAAAATTCATAAAATCATTAATAGTTCCAGAGAGATACTCTGTCACCTCTTCTATACCATTCAGATGTTCTTCCACTTCTGGCATAAATAGTTTTTCTTGATGAACTTGTATGTCAAGACTTAACACACGTCCGTTTATCTCAGAGAGAGGTTGTCTCCATTGATGGGCAATACTCGATATCATCTCACCCATAGAGGCCAAACGACTCTGATGCACCAACTTAGCTTGATCTTCTTTTTTTTCCTCTTCAATCTCATTAATTCTATATGCTAACATTACCGAAAAGAGCAGTGCTTCAAATGCCATACCACCTTGAAAAATATAATCTACGCCTACTTCTGTAGAGATAAATCCTGCATGCGTTGCCATAAGAGCTATGCCTAATCCACCAACAAAACTCCATGCTATAGCATACCCCAATGCCAATCGACTCACTCTCTTATAAGCCAGTAGATAGAGTGCATATATCAATAAAGTTGCATAAAGTGGTAAAAGTGAAGTGAGTAAATTAAAAAAGAGCTGTGAATAGTAAAAGCTATCCATAAATAGGGAAATACAAAAAAGAATTACAACAGTCAGCAAAAAAATAACAAATATTTGAAAAGCTTTGTCAAGTGCAGGAATGTACTTTTTAAAAAAAAAGAGTGACCTCATAAAAAAGGTAACTGAAGTAACAAAACCAATAGCTCCTATTGCGATTCCTAAAGTGATAAATATAGGGTCAATATTAGTGTAGCGATGTAGATAACCATAATAGGAGAGCATGTAAAAGGTTAAAAAAAATAAATAAGAGATATAAAATAGATACGCTTTGAGTTTAACTATAAAATAGAGAACTAAATTATAAAGTATCATAATCATCATGATTCCAAAAAACATTCCTTGAAGCAGATTATAATCTTGATAATCATCAATAATATAATCTTTGGTCACCAGTTTAAAGGGGATATCAATCATATTGAAATTTTGCACTTTTAAAAATACTTCAGCCTCTTCCCCACTATCTAATGGTAGATGAAATGTTCGGTATGAGGTATTAAAAGGTTGATTTTGAGGGCGTATAGAGAAACCATCTTCACTATGCAAAACTATTTTACCTTTTTTTATAAGATAATACTCCATGTAATAAACATAGTTTCTTTCAGATATCAAATAAAAATCTTTAGCAATAGACAAGGTATTTTTAACTTTAAATCGTATCCAGTAGACTTGCTCTTTTTCATCAAGAACTATATCTTTTTTATCTTTTATTGCTATTTTATCATTGGCAAGGAGCTGGCTAATCGAAAGCTTAACCTCAAAGAATAAGTTTTTTATTGAGTATACCAATGCAGAAATTACACCAACTAAAAAATAAAGCAGCATACTCCCAGAGCCAGGATCTAAA
>JAHZJZ010000131.1 GCA_022600655.1 Campylobacterota bacterium
AATAGTTTATGTGGGGGTGTATATGGGTATGGCTTGTTTGGCTAAGGTAGTCAACTGTTGTGATAGGTTTTGGATATTAAAATCTTTTGTATTTATTATTTCATTCATACTTTAAAATCTATCCTCAGAAATATTTCCATTATAATATTCTAAAAACATTTTTATAGAAAACTTAGACTCTTCATTGGTATCATAGTCATCTATATTCTCTTGAATCTCTTCTACTCTTGCTAAAATATTTTCAATATCAATAAAGTCTTTAATACTTGTATAATTAAACTTTTTATTTTCTCGTTCAGTATAATCTCCAGAACTAAAACTATAATTTACACTATTAAATATAACTAAAAATGTAATTAACTCATCGTTAGTTTTAACTTTTTCCTCAATGTAGTTAATAACTTTATCTTCATCTAATTTTTTCCACATATATAAAACAACCAAAGGGTCATTTAAACTTAAAAAATGATGACTAGAAAACCATGTTTCAATCTTGTTTTTTAAAATTTCTTTTAATTCCTGTAACTGTTCTATCGTAACTATCTGTTCAGAATCAGCTTTAGCCTCTTTTGCATATTCTCCATGACTTTCCATTAGCATACTTATTTCATAACATGAAATTGTGATGCTCTCTTTGGCATTTTCTATCGCTTTTTTTAATATATTAAATCTATCTTCTCTATTTTCTAACTTTGATAATAACTGATAAAAGACTCTAGCTATATCAAGTTTCGTACCAAACATAAACATACTATTTTTTTCATCAGGGAATAAATCTCCTAAATTCATTAATACACTAATAATAACTTGATATTTTTCTTGTTCAATCTCATCAATATAATCACCTAATCTATGTAAAAACTTAACTCCCACTCCTTTATCAATTAAACTCTTGATTGTTACCTCAAAAGTATCTTCTGATGAAGCTGTATCAATATATATTTTCATACGGTACTTAGATATAGTATTCTGATTAATTGTTAACTTAAAATAAATATCAAAAAATTCAGGGCTACAAATTTTCCCATCTTTTCTACACTCTTGTAAAGCACCCATATAAGTTGTATTATTATGTACTTCAGTTATTTTAATAAACAACTCTTCCATAATATTTAAATAATTTTCTTCTGATAGCTTTTCTAATTGACTATAGGAATCTTCAAAAAAGGCTTTTATATTTTTTTCTTCTTCAGAGGTATCATGACTATATGAGCTATCTCTAATGACACCTGCAAACATCTCAGGATTATTTTTTATTAACTCATATATTTTAGGTTCAAAAACTTGAAAACCTGTAATCGCAATAAGGTCAATAATGTTAACCTCATTTTTAAGAGCTGAATAATTAAATTTTAATATATTAATATATCGTATCACATCTCTTATGTTTTTAAAAAAGTATTTAAAACCACTATGATAGATATTTCCCCAATAATGTTGGTCAAAATCTTCACTACCCACATCTACGAGTATTTCATTTAGTTTCAAAAAAAGAAACTCGTCAACATTTTCTTTAGAAATAGAGGGGACATTTATGGGCACATGAATAATCTTTTCTAAATATTCACTTCCATCACCTTTTTGAACCTCTGCCAATGCGTCCATAACAACCATTTTATCCATAGATGAAATATAAATTGTATTTGGAAAATTACCTAAAACTTTCATCATTTGAAAAATTTGTCTTATTTCTGTATTGTTGAGTCTATCAATATCATCAAGAACGATTACTATTTTTTTATCAAACTTTTTCAAATGTTTCTCTATAGAAACTTTGGTTGAAGAGAGACTTTTACTCTTAAGTTTTCCCCATTTACTACTTGCTTTCCCAGTACTACTAAATATTTTTGAAATACCTTTACTAATCAAAGAGGTTGTTGGTTCAGGAATTAAACTAAGTGTGTCAAAAAAAGTAGCATAAGTTTCAAGCTCTTTTCCTATTTTTTCAGCCTCTTTTCCATAATCTTTATGATTTATAGCTTTGGAAAAATCTTTAAAAAAGTGACTTATAAGTTGTTGTGTATCTGAGTATAACCATGGTTCAAATTTGAAAAATATAACATTATCTTCTTTTTCTATATCCTCAAGCACCATATTTATAATTGAAGTTTTACCTGAACCCCATTTACCATATAATCCTATAGTTAAACTTTCACTGTTTTTATCATCATACTCTAAAATAGCATTAGTAACAGTTTCAGCAAAAGATTTTCTTCCTAAAAAATCTTCTGATTTTTTTTCAATTGGTTTATCAACACTTAAACTCGACATTAATCTACCTTTTTATTATTCATAATTATAACTCATCCTATTACAACATCCATTCTCTTTTTTTGGTTACTTTTCTGTAAAACAAAGAAAAAAAATGACAGAAAGAAGTTCAAGAGACAATAAGCCTTTCGGCAAAAATATAATTTTATGCAAGTTTAGTTTTGTGGTGGGCTGAAAGCACTACCCTACGAGTTATGAACTTAATTTTATAGAATTTTGACCATTACCCATCAATTTAATTAAAGTTCTCAATGCTTCATTCACAGACTTAGCATCAGGAAAAAACTTCATTACATCAGTGTCAAGCTTTACAATATTAACACCCTCTTTATAAGCTTTGGCATATTTACCTCTAACACCATTACTAAAGTCATACTCTTCTAACATTTCATCTTTTTGATTCATGATTAATACTCCTCGTAAAATTTTTGTTCATGCTTTGTTGCTTTTCTCGCTGAGATAATTCTTATGGATTCTCTTTTTTCAACATGAATAACAATTAATATTTTAAACGCTTTAGATTGACCAATTAAAACAAGTCTATCTTCATCATCACTATGAAGTGGGTCATCAATGGTAATTGAAAGTTCATCAGCAAATGCTGTTGTAGCCTCTTCAAAAGTTATGCCATGTTTACGCTTATTTATTTTGGCTTTTTTCTCGTCCCATTCAAACTGTAAACCCATAATTATCCTTCTATTTTATTATATCTAAAAAATATTATTAAGCCTTTCGGCAAAAACATAACTTTATGCAAGTTTAGTTTTGTGGTACAATAGCAATTGCACCCTACAGATTCAAACCCATAATTTTAAACCCCACTAACCCTCATCCCTTTAAACTCTTCAAACTCCAACAACGCCTTATCATTAGTAACAAAAACCTCACATCCAGCACGAACAGCAGAGTTTAAAACCATCAAATCCTCAAAGTCATCAAACAGTTCACCAAAAAAGTCACTCTTAGCATTCAAAAAATCACCATGAGCCAAGTAAAAAGGTGTTATCTCAAAAGACAAAGCCTCTATGGTAGCAATCACCTCTGATGCATCATATTTTCTTTTTTCTGTTAAAACATAATAAAAAGTAGTAATAAAATCAGAAGAGAAGTAAAAATCAATAGAGTCATCATCTTTTTTACTCATGTACCATTCTATAGAGGCTGTAGAGGTAGGTCGTTTTGAATCAAGTAAGTCCAAACAGATATTGGCATCTAAAAAAATATTCATTAACCATTCTCTTTAGATGAATGTTGTTTTTTCATCTCTTTAAAACTATCGTTACCTATTTTTCCATCAAGCATACCTATAAAACTACCTGTTCGTCTGTTGGCACTTTTTTCTATGGTCTCTAATCAGGACTAGCTGGACACCTCAAAAACTCTATAAAATCAGATGACTACAACCTGTGTCCCAATGGTGATGGTCCA
>JAHZJZ010000132.1 GCA_022600655.1 Campylobacterota bacterium
ATAATCGTAGACATGAAAAAAGTTATATTTTTAACCACTATTTACCTGCTCTTTACCAGCTGTTCTGCAACCAGTTTAGTAGCCAAAGGGACGATTAAAGAGAAGATTACTATTTTAGATCAAGCTATACTTGACTATGGTGAAAAAAAAGGGGTTCCTTTTTTAGAGATATCGGACTTAACCTACAATAGTAAAACAAAACAACTCCATATGGTTGGCGATAGAGGATACTTCTATACATTCTCAGCAAACTTTAGAGAGAAGATAGAAAATCTAAAATTTCTAAATGCTTTTCCCATCAAAGAGACCAATAACAAAACCATCACACCTGATAGCGAAGGCTTAACCCACAATAGCAAAGGTGACCTGATTATCTCTTTTGAAAGAAAACCAAGAGTTAGTAAAATAAACAGCAAGGGAAAAATCCAATCTAACTATAAACTGCCTAAAAAACTTCAAAAACGCTCTAGCTATAAAACCCCAAACAGTATGTTTGAAGGGATTGCATTTCACCCAAAGCATGGTATTTTAACAGCTGCTGAATACCCTATAAACAGACAAAAAAACACTCAACAAACCATCTATGCTCTTAGTGGTAAAGAGTGGCACTTCAAAGCCGAATCACATGCCAATTCAGCCATTACAGCTTTAGAGGTTATGGATGATAACAATCTCTTAGTTATCGAACGAGCCTACAGTGGTCTATCAAACCCTTTTTATATCACGCTTAAAAAAGTCTATCTCAATAGATGTGACAAAAAGAAGCAATGCCAATCGGAAGTATTGGCTTCATTGAGTAGTTTTGAAGGGTGGGGTTTTAATAATTTTGAAGGCTTAGCCAAAGTAGGTAAAAACCGATATGTAATGGTATCAGACAATAATGACCGTTCTATTTTACCAACCGTTCTAACCTACTTTAAAGTCAATCCATGAAAATTTTACGTCTCATTATTATCCTACCCCTTATCATCATGCTTGGCTATTTTGGGGTTGAATCCTATAAACATGCCAAAGCCTATGAAGAAGCCACAGCATCCATTGCCAAACAGAGCGATGCCTCAGGATTAGCTCAGGGAAAGCTTGATAAACTCACCTCCGTTATCTCTTTTGGTCTCATAGAAGACAACACCAAAATAAAACTTGATAGATTTAAAAACCAACAAAGCAAAAGTAAAATAGCCAGTCAGACCTATCTCTACTACTTCATGTTAACACTTGTTGTATTAATCATGCTCTCATTTACCTGTACCCTCGCTAGTAGTACCCTTATTTTAGCCATAGGATCACTCATATCACTGATTTTTGGGCTAATTAACCCCATACTAATGGTCACCATACATAAAGAGGTTAATCACCTAGGAGATGTTATTCTCTCCTTTGAATCTAAAGGGATATTAGGCTCTATCAGTAAACTTTTTGAGAGTGGTGAAAATATCGTAGCTCTGACTATTTTACTCTTTTCAGTGATTATTCCAGTACTCAAAATTACAACGCTTATATTTACGCTACTTGCTAAAGAGTTCAACATCGCACACACCTTAGTAAACTTCTTTAAACATTTAGGAAAGTGGTCAATGGTCGATGTCTTTGTAGTAGCAACCCTCCTTGTCTACCTAAGTAGTAACCAAGGAGAGGTCAGCCATGCAGAGATACAGGTGGGACTCTACTTCTTTTTAGCCTATGTACTCTTATCGATGGTAACCACCATCCAGACCCAAAAGGTTTTAAACAGACGTGTAGCTAACTAAATCACCATCTTTACATCACAGTGGTCTTGAAATGCTTTAAAGAGTGCATCTCGCTCCTCTTGGGAACTCACTTCACAAGAGGTATTCATACTAATGAACTTCCCTTTACTTGAAGTGTTTCCCACCTTACACTTATAATCACGATGTGCCATTACATCAAAAATACACGTCTCCAATTTTGCTTTATCTGTACCGATTAATTTATAACCCCATTGACAAGGGTACTCAATATCAGGTTTTTTATCCATGGTTTTTCTCCTTTTTATTGAGCAAAGCCCAATAACAATTCCTCTCACTAAAGCTTTGCCTTTGGCAAGATATATAAATTTTAGCGTCTAAAATCACCAGACTTTCCTCCACTTTTATTTTCTAATTGTACATTACGAATCACCATGCCTTTATCGATAGCCTTTAACATATCATAGATGGTAAGTAGTCCTACACTCACCCCTGTTAAAGCTTCCATCTCAACTCCCGTTTGACCTTTTAACTTTGCACGAACCGTAAGTTTAAAACCAGGAAGTTCAGGTAACTCTTCTATATCTGTTTTGATAGAGCTTAACATTAAAGGGTGGCACATCGGTATGAGTGTACTCGTCTGTTTAGCTCCCTGTATAGCAGCAATCACAGCTGTTTGAAGTACGGGACCCTTTTTAGCACTGTTACTAACCACGGCCTCATAGGCTTGGGCTGTTACTTCAATAATCCCAGACGCTACAGCCTCACGTGTAGTTTCATCTTTCTCTGATACATCAACCATTTTAGGTTTATTGTTCTCATCTAAATGAGTTAAGTTCATTTATGTTTCCTAATATTCAATATAAAGACTATTTTACCCAAAAAAAACTTTTCTCTCTATAGGGCATCTTCTAAAATAGGATAAAATTTATCTACTTTATAGTAGAATACAAATTATATATATTATAACTTTAAATTATTTATGGAGAAAGCAACAATGAAAAAAGTTTTAGTTCTTGGTGGTGGCTTTGCAGGTGTTGAAGCAGCTATCTATCTACGTAAACAAGGAATGGACACAACAGTTGTTAGTGATAGAGACTACTTCTATATCTACCCTACTTCAATCTGGATTCCAACAGGTGAAGCAAGTAAAGCTGATGTATCTGTACCTCTTGACCAACTCGCTCAAAAACATGGATTTAAACTGATTATTGATGCTGTAACAACCCTTGAAGCTCAGGCTAAAAAAGTAACCCTACAGAGTGGTCGTGTTCTTGATGAGTTTGACTACATTGTTGTCGCCATGGGTCAAGGTAAAATGCAACACAAAGGCTTAGAAAATACCCTCTCTATTTGTGGAAAACCTGAAGAGGCAGAAGAGCTAAAAGTTAAACTCGATGCACTTATAGAAAAAGGTTCAGGGAAAATTGCCATGGGCTTTGGTGGAAACCCTAACGATAGCTCAGCCGTACGTGGTGGACCAGCTTTTGAAGTTCTTTTCAATGTTAATACTCTGCTTAAAAGAAAAGGTCTTAAAGAGAACTTTGAACTTACCTTCTTTGCCCCTATGGAGAAACCTGGACAAAAAATGGGACCCAAAGCACTGGTAATGATGGACAAGATGTTTGGTATGACTAAAATTAACAAAAAAGTCGGTTCAAAAATCACTGAGTTTGAAGCTGATGGCATTAATTTTGAAGATGGAACTAAACTAGAGTCTGACCTCACCATGTTTATCGCAGCAGGAAAAGGACACCCTGTACTAGAAGCTTCTGATTTACTTCTAAGCGATGCAGGTTTTGTAGTCACCAATGAGTATAACGAAGTAGAAGGTTTTGAAGGTGTTTACGCCATTGGTGACTCAGCTTCACTCATGGGACCAGAGTGGAGAGCAAAACAGGGACACGTTGCTGAAGTTATGGCAAAAAATGTCGCTTACAATATCTTCCAACATGCTCAAAAAATTAAATCTAAAGAGAGCTATATCGAACACCTCAACATCTTATGTGTTATGGACACAGGAGATGGAGCTGCTTTTGTCTACCGAAGTGAAAGTGGTGGGAAAATGATTCCTCTACCAGTCATCGGTCACTGGATGAAAAAAGGATGGGGTTGGTACTGTAAAAACTCTAAACTAGGTAAAATCCCTAGAATTCCAGGCATGTAACAAGCGTGGGTTTTCCAACCCACGAAAGATAGTCAATAACAACACCATAAAATAAAAAGGACACCTCCAAAATATGAAACAAATTACGGTTATGGAAAAATACCCTGCTTTTACGCTAGAAATAAGTAAAACTGAAACCAGTTATAAGAGTGTAGATGAGATTTTAGCCTACTTAAAAACAGCTATTGAAGCACACCCTATCGCTGCCTATATTGGTGAGTTTGACCACTACAACCATACCTGTAATCTTGAAGTAGGAGAAGTGAGTCCAGATATAAAAGATGCTAAGAATATCATCTGCTGTTTTGGAAAAGTACTCCCAAAACCTGAAATTTTAGCCGTAAGACCACGTGCCATTGGCGTAGCAGAACTTGAAGATACTTTTGTCGTAAGTTTTTTAGAAGCACCAAACCCTGATGCTAACAGTGCGATGATGGGTTGGGTTAAAGCTATTTCAAATAAATAGCCTTAACTAACCATTGTCTTACTCCCTATACAAGAGGTACGACTCACGTAATCTCTTGAGGTTTCCTTTGATATATAGAGGATTTAATCTATCTCTGTTAAGATAGTAACTTGTCACTTCAAAGTCAGACTTAGGAGCCACTCCTCCTGCTGGATTAAGCTTATTACTTCCATCAGCACGTCTTACAGTTGTTCTAAATCCATAATTAAAGTCTGTTTTCCCTTTAACTTGTCCTATCGATGTATTTGGAATTTTACGTAATGTAAAAGGTAGTGAAAGCTCAAAACCTACATAATCATCAGCTGTTGTATTTTTATAATAAAGTGATAAAGCCGTCTCTCCAAAAAATCGTTTTAATGCAAGAGAAGCTCCTTTATCCTGATTCCAATACTGCCCATAAGTCACCTCAGTAAACAAATCAAAAGGTTCATAAAAATAGCGATAACTTCCAAGGTAAAGCTCTCGCTTATCATTGTCATACTCAAATGCCCCTAGTTTTAAATTCATACCATGACTACCTGATTCAGAGACAAAATTTGTTTGGTTTAGCACACCATTATAATTTGTACGAAACTTACCTATAGAAGTAGTATTTAAAAGTTTATCATAGTGTAAAGTTTGATGCACCATAGCATTAACCAATCTACTATCCATATTTTCATTATAGGTGTTGTAGTATACTTTTCCTTTGTCAAAGTTTTCACTATGTGTTAAAGGAGTTTCATACATTGCTGATACCATCAACCCATCATAAAGCGTAGTATATAAGTTAGTACGCAGTGAAGCCAAATAGTCAAAAACCCCCACTTCAGTACCAATAGTCGTAATCAGTCCTGCAGAGAGTTCAACTCTAGGTTTAAAAAAGCTACTGTTGGCTTTTTGACTAACAAATTTTACATTAGAGGTATCGAAATCTCTACTAAATTTTAAGTTACGCTCTAACTTAAGATAATTAATCGATGTAGGCTCTTCAAGGTATTGTTTAAAAACATCTCTATGCCCCAATACTGTCATGGTCTGTAAATTGTTTTTGAGTAGTGTCACTGCATACTTTTTATGCGTAAAGTTCTCAGTTGTAATAAGTCCCAGTATATAACCTAAAGCATCCAATTCATTATGGTCAAAAATCGTATTTTCACAGGCAACATAGAGTGTATCTTCATACTCTCCAACACTTATATTTTCAAAACCAAACTCAACCAATTTTTTCTGTAGTTCCATAATTGGAATAGGCTTCTCATTAGATAATTTCTCTGCTAACTTTGTCTCACTTCCAGCTAAAGATGGCTCATTTTTTTGTACTGTAGAGACTTTTCTAGTCTCATGATCAGGCATATACTTTAGCTTTTGACTTTTATCAAAAAGAGGTATAGAGAGATTAACAGCAAAACTTGTTGCTGATTCCGTTAAGTTTTGAGCTACTAAAGCATCTACTTTAAAAGATGAAGTCCAACTTTGAGGTATACTCAGACGCACGGCAGCATGATTCTCTTCTCCATCATGCTCTACCATAATTGAAAGCCAGTCTGTTGCTTGAGCTTCTAGTGAGCCAAATAGACCATCCATACGTTTAGCTAACTTATTATCACCACTTTTGCCGTAACCTAAAGAGGCTCTCACTCCCCACAACTCTTTATCCATAACCACATAAGTATTATCATAAAAACTAGAAGAACTACCTACATCTTGCAAACCTATTGCAAGACTGGGCAAGTAGGTGTCATCATACGGAATTTTGTATTTAAAACTTGCAGAGAGATCACGAAGTAAATACTCTTCAGCTTCTACCAATCGACCAACCATCTCCAGTGAGGGAAATAGACCTATACCAGCCATATAGTCATCTTTAGAGGTATGACTGTTACCGTAATCATACAAACGTAAATTATTATCAAACTGGTTATTGTATTGTAAAACAGCTTCTCCCTCTTTTAGCACTTGAGCATTTGGTGTATTAATCACACCTGTAAAACTTTGAAAAGAGAGACGGTTTGAAAACTCATTAGAAAATGAATTTATAGAAAGAATTGATATCAACACTAGTGAACGCATAGAGCACCTTATTTAAATTATTATGGATGAAATTAGGTACTACAATAGTACCTAAATGTTAGAAAACAAGTTAAAAGTTAACTCAGTTGCCACCTTCTGCACCAGTAGTAAGAGGTTCAACCAAAACTGCTACAATAACTCTTTCAATAATAATAACCACCACATCTAAAGTCTCAAAAGCTTGTGGAAAGACTACAACATTAATATTACCATTTGCATCAACGATAAAAAAAGTCAACTTCTCTTGACCTTCAGCTTTCTCTACCCCATCATCAGGCATTTCAACCCTAACTTTCTCACCTGGTTTTGCTCCTGCTGGTGCAGCCATAGCAATAGTTACTGGCTCAGTAGGAACCAGCTTCTCTCCCTCTTCAGTAACAAAACTAAACTCATTTTTTGCGATATTTGTAGTTGTCGACTCCTCTGTGGTTGTCGTAGTACTACTGCTTTGACGTTGTAGCATAACAAGTTTAGGAGCTTCTGTTACCACTTCTCCATCTGAATCTAAAAACTGTGTACCTTCCGATACATTAATTATTGATACCACTACATCATTGGACTCAACAGGGATTTCTATATCATGCTGAACCACACCATCTGAGAACTCCTCTTCATCTAGCGTTTTTACTTCCGTCACTGAACTTGTAATATTATTTTCATTTAAACTTAGCGTTTCATCTGCAGTACTACTCGATGAACCACATCCACTTATTAAAAAAATTGTCAAGAACAACAGTAC
>JAHZJZ010000133.1 GCA_022600655.1 Campylobacterota bacterium
ACAAGAAAACTTTAGAACAAAGATTATAGGGGGAGAGTTTAAGGGTAAGTTTATAGAAATTCCCAACATCTCTACAACCAGAAGCTCCAAGTCAATTTTAAAAGAGTCACTCTTTAATACACTGCAATTTGATATTATAGATAAAAATTTTGTAGAAGTTTTTTCGGGAAGTGGTTCGATTGGGCTTGAAGCATTGAGCCGTGGGGCAGGGGCTTGTTATTTTATAGAGTATAACAAAATCGCCTACAGGGTATTACAGGAGAATATTAAAAGTTTAAATCCAAGCAGATGTCATCATATGTTTGGCGATAGCTTTGAAAAGTTTGATACTGTTTTAGCCATGCTAAAAAACAGTCAAGAGAAGACTTACTTCTACTTTGACCCACCATTCTCAACGCGTGATGGTATGGATGATGTGTATGATAAAACATTAGCCCTGATAGAAAAAATAGATGCTTCTAAATGTGCGATGGTCATTGTAGAACATATGACTAAACTTGATATGCCTCAAGAAATAGGTAAATTAGAGCAAGTTAAACGAAAGAAATTTGGTCGTTCAACCATGACTTATTATCAACCTAAAGATATTGACTAATGAAAAATGAAGATCATATAGCCCTATTTATTGACTCAGATAATATTTCTCATCGTGCGTTAGAGGGAATTCTCAATGAGTTAAGTAAGTATGGGGTAGTAAATATTCGTCAAGCTTATGGAAACTGGACTAAAGATAATCTCAAAAACTGGGAAGAGAAACTGTTAGAGTTTGCGATTAAACCGATTCAGCAGTTTGATTATAGTAAACATAAAAATGCTACTGATATTTTAATGACTATTGATGCCATAGATATGTTACATACCAAAAAAATAGATGCTTTTGCTTTTGCAACCAGTGATAGTGACTTTACCCCTGTGGTGATGCGTGTCCAGCAAGAGGGTATAAAGGTCTTTGGTTTTGGTGAGAAGAAGACACCACAAGCTTTTATGGCTGCCTGTTCTCAGTTTATTTTTACTGAAAATTTGATGCAGAACATTAACTCTCCAACTTCTGAACCCTCTCAACCTGTTAAAAAAACAACCAAAGATTTAAAAAATGATAAGTGGTTACTTAACCTTTTTAAAAATGCTCACTTGCAAACAATGGATGAGTTTGGTTGGTCTAATTTAGCTGATTTGGGTACTTACATTAACAATAATAGCTCTTTCTCTCCTGTAAATTATGGTTATAAAAAATTAAGTAATCTTTTACGTGCCATTGATATTTTTGATATCTATATGGATGAAGAGAGTAAACAGATGAGTGTACGTGATAAGAACTATGAAGTCTAATTTAAAAAAAATTATTAAATATAGTATAAATCTGTTATAATTATAACAATTGTAATAGTACACATTTCTTTGCTAAACTAGCGACTCTAAAGGATAAAACAATGAAAAAGGTTATATTGATACTCTTCATAATAAACCTCTCTTTGCTTAATGCAATGACTAAAAAAGTTGATAAAGATGCGATTGATGATTGGGAGTATAATAGTACCCAAGTTATGGAAGATAGTCGTGGATTAAGTATGAGTATGGGGCGTGTAGCAACCATGGCTGCACCTGCTCCAAAATCAGCTATGCTACCTAAAAAATTAGGTTTAGCTGTAGGTGGTGCTAAAGATACCAATAACTTTAAAGCCAATATCGATAACGGATATTTACCTAAGTTAGATTCGATTACCTATGAAGGACAATTCTATAGTCACTTTTTCGATACAGGTTTAGGTGGAAAAGAGTGTAAAGCTCTCTTTTGTCCTAGCTACTCAACAGCCAAACGACTCAATAGTTTTTCAAAAGAGGAGGAGTATTTTCTATCTGTAGGGTTAAACTCAGGGATAGAAGAGAAAGCATTTAAACGAAAAAAATTAAACCTAGTGGTTGTACTTGATATCTCTGGTTCAATGGGTGCTAGTTTTGACTCTTACTACTATGATAAGAGTGGAAACAAGGTAGAGACCAAAGAGAAGAATTCAAAAAAGAAAATGGAGATTGCCAATGAGTCTATTGTTGCGATGCTTTCACATTTAAAAAATGATGATAGAGCAGGAGTTGTACTTTTTGACCATAATGCTTACAGAGCTAAACCTTTACGTTTAGTAGGAGAGACGGATAGACAAGCGATTAAAGAGCACATATTGGGACTAACTGAGAGAGGTGGAACCAATTGGAGTGCTGGTTATGAAGAGGGATTAAAACTTTTTGATGAGCTAAAGTTGAGTGCTGAGTATGAAAATCGTATTATCTTCTTAACAGATGCCATGCCAAATCGTGGTGAACTGAAAAAAGATAAACTTTTTGGAATGGCAAAAAAAGCGAGTGAAAAGGGTATTCATACAAGTTTCATTGGGGTAGGGGTTGACTTTAATAATGACTTGGTTGAGTATGTCTCTAAAACCAAAGGGGCAAACTACTTCTCCGTACACTCTTCAAAAATGTTTAAAAAGTTACTTGACAAAGAGTTTGACTATATGGTAACGCCATTAGTGTATGATCTTGAGTTGAAACTTAATAGTAAAAAGTATGAGATAGAAGCTGTCTATGGTTCTCCTGAAGCTAAGTTGGCAACAGGTGAGATTATGAAAGTTAATACACTCTTTCCATCTACAAGCGATGGTGAAGCAACCAAAGGTGGTGTGGTACTTCTTAAGCTTAAAAAAGTGGGTTCAGGAGCTGACGATATTAAACTAAGTGTCTCTTACACTGATGTTAATGGTAAATCATTTTCAAATGCTGGAGAGGCAAAGTTTAATACTAAAAAAAGTTTTTACTATGATAACTCTGGAATTCATAAAGCTATCTTAGTAAGTGACTATGTGTCAGTCATGAAAAACTGGATTATCGATGCAAGAGCAGGGTGTAATGATCGAGTTAAATGGATTATGGAAGATTATCCAACCATTATGAAACGTTGTATGGTTTTCCCTCCGAAACGACCTATCTTTCCTACAGTAAAAACATGGGAGAGAAGCTCATGTAAACTCAAAGTGAGTGAGGGGTATAAAAAACTTTTTCATACGCTAAAAAATTATTACGCAGGTGAGATGAAACTTTTAGATGATGACTCATTAGAACAAGAGTTAGCCATTATCAACAAACTTCTAGAGCAGAAAACAGAGGCTTTTGATAAACGACCTATTGATGATTGGCAGTTTAGAGACTAATGCAGTGGGGGTTACTGCTTAGTGTGGGCATCGGTGGTTTCATCGGTGCTATTACACGTTTTTTATTGGCTGGTTGGGTTCAAAAATCAACCACCTCTACTCTCCCTCTAGGAACCCTTTCCGTTAATGTTTTAGGAAGTCTCTTTATCGGTTTTCTTTTTCTCTATGTTCAACATACTAATTTTTCTGCTTCTCTAAAACTCTTTTTAATTACAGGACTTTTAGGCTCATTGACAACCTTTCTACTTTTTCATTAGAGACACTGCTCTTGTTCCAAGATAATTTGTGGGCTAAAGCATTAAGTAATATTTTGTTAAATATTGGACTATGTATTACGGCTACATTTTTAGGAATGATTATTTTTAAGAAAATTTA
>JAHZJZ010000134.1 GCA_022600655.1 Campylobacterota bacterium
AAAATTTTAAGGAGTAGAAAATGTTCAAACAATTTATAAAACCTTGTATCTTTTTAATGTTAAACTCTTCTCTCTATGCAGGGGGGACCATGGCTGGAACAATGATTAAAACAAGCCCTTCTATTAATTATAATTTGAGTGGCGAACAGTACAGTCATGAACTCAATACCACGGCTATTACGGTTGAACATCTCTCAAACCTTGTGGCGACTGCCCTTGTAACTGAACCTGTATTAGCCAATATGGGTAAAGGGTCTCACATACCTTTTAAAGTAACCAATATCGGAAATGGTACCGACTACTTTAAGCTACAAAATCTCAATGTTAACGACGCTTCAAGTGATGACTTTGATGTCAACTTTGGTACAGCATACATAGACTATATGGGTGACAGTAACAATACCATGCGACCATTTGACTTGACACAAACCATTAGCTTAGAGGCGGGTCAAAGTCTCAAAGTAGTTATGACCAATACCATGCCAAGTGAAGTTGCACTCAATGCCAAATCACAGATTAAACTCTCAGCTCTTAGTCAAGAGTCTACTAGAGTGGACAACAACATTAGTGCCATCGGTGAGTATCAGATAACCGATATCTCTCAAGAAGCAGTGGTTATCAATAAATCATCGGAAGTCAAAGAGATGACTGATGGGCAACTGGTCTCTTTTCTTTTAGCGATACATGTACGAAAACCTATCACCAAGGCAAGTTTACGTAATCCTATTGAGGGAGGTGGTGAATATCAAGAGGGTTCTCTGTTCATGGATGGTACGGCTTTGAGTGTTGAAAAAGATGCAGATATGGCAGAGATTAGTAACAATATTTTAACCGTCAACCTTAGCAATGTTCAGGCTGGAGAGATTTACTATATCAACTATGATGTCTTAGTTAGGGAAACCCAAAATGAACTCATACCCAGTGATACCAACGAAACTTTAGGGTAGTGAGAAGGTGACAAAGGTCACTTTCTTAATATTTTAAATCAAACAAAAAACAAATAAGGATTAAACAAAATGAAATTAAGAAATATATTATTAAGTATTGTAGCAAGTTCAGTGATGGTGTTAGCAAATAGTGGAGATAGCATTCAGATGAGTTCAGCAACATTTGAAGAGGTTGTAACAATGAAAGATGGTAAAAAAGCAACAGAGTTAAAAGCCTTAGATAAAGCGATTCCAGGGATGGTAGTTACCTATGTCAACACCATTAAAAACCCAACCAATGAGACAGCAACCAACTTGGTTATTGTAAACCCTGTTCCTGAACATACAACTTTTGTACCTAATGATATCGAGACTAAAGGAGCTACTATGGAGTACTCAGTAGATGGAAAAGTGTTTAGTGAGCCATCAAAAGTTTTCATCAATGACTCAGGTGTAAAAAGAGTGGCTGAGCCAACTGAGTATACCCATGTACGATGGACTATTGCAAAACTAGAAGCAAATGCAGAGATGAAAATTAAACTTAAAACAAAAATCAAATAAGTAGCGTGGGCATTTTTGCCCACAAACAAGAAATCCCTTGCAGAGAGAGGTACTCCCCCCTACCTCTCTCTCCAGAGGATTAAACCTCTTGGAGTATATAACAGTCATTAAAATATTGAAAAAGCTAAACCCATCGTGAGTTGGGGACAGAAAGCCACGGGTCTCAACGAGATAGCCGAGTTACCAATAGACAAATAATATGTCTACTTTTTCCTATTTTATTTCAAGGTGTGGGCAAATCCCATTAAATAATATATATTTTTAAGGAAAACAATAAAATGAAACTATCAAAATTTTTAAGCGTAGCACTTTTAGGTGCAGTAGCATTCACAAGCCAAGCAATGGCAGCAGGTACAGTAGCAGGAACAGAGATTAAAAACCAACCAACACTGAACTACTCAATGGGTGATGCAGCTAAAACAGCTGATGTAGAAGCAACTTCATATCTGGTTGATAAAGTAATTAACTTTACATTAGCAAGAGTAGATGCCAAAGAACAAACTATAATAGCAGGGAAAACAGGCATGGCTGCATTTAAGTTATCTAACATTGGTAACTCGGTTGAAAACTTTGCACTTAGTAATGATGGATGGACACATGAATTTGATTTTTCGTCAAAAAAGTTTTATGTAGATGCTGATAACTCAGGCTCACTAGAGGAGTCAGAAAAAATTGACACTAAACTTGTCTCTAAGTTAGCAATAGATGGTTCAACAACAGTTTGGATGGAAGTTGCAGTAGATGAAAAAGTAGAACTCTCAAAAGCAAATTGGGAAGGTGTGATGGCTCAGGCAGTAGATGCATCAGCAAACCCTTATGTAGCAAGTACTACTAATGATCTTGCAGTAGAAGATGTTGTTTTTGCCGATTCAAGTTATGGTGCAGCTTCAGATGCAGAGAGAGATGGTAAATTGGCTCTTCATAATAAATGGACAACCATTGAAAACCCAGATAATGTAAAGCTTACAGTAGCTCCTATAACATCTGAACCAGCAGTCAAAGTTACTTATGACCCAACTAATGGAACAGAAAACCCAATGATGATTCCTGGTGCAAAAGTAGTTAAGAGATGGAGTATTAAAAATGAGACTTCAACAACAGCAACTGATGTTAAGTTCTCTGTAGCGATTGATTCAGAAACAGAATATTTCGCAAAAGACCTTAGTGCTACTTGGATGGCAGGAAGAAGTCAGCCTACACAATTTATTTGGAACAATACGACTCGTACAGCAACAGATATTGAAGGTGTGATTGATGGTGATGTAATTACCTATACTATTCCTGAGATTAAAGCTGGTGAAGAGATGATTCCACATCTTATTCTTAGAGTTAAATAATAAAAAAATAAACAAATATAAAATAAATAAGGAAAAATAAAATGAAATTATCAAAAGTATTGGCAGTAGCACTATTAGGAACTATCGGATTGACTAGTCAGGCAATGGCAGCAGGAACAACAGCAGGAACAACCATTAGCAATGCTCCAAGTTTGAGCTATGAGATGAGTGGTGTAGAGAAAAAAGCTGAGTCAGAAGCTGTAAGCTATGTGGTGGATAGAGTGATTAACTTTGAAGTAACAGCAGTTGGTGAAGTTGAAAGAAGTTTACAAGTTGATGGTTCAGAGTTGGTAGCTTATAAGATTAGCAACCTTGGTAACTCAGAAGAGGCAGTGGCGTATATGGGTAACTATGGCTCAACCAAAGAGTTTGAATTTACAGAGATTAAAAAATATATCGATGCTGATGGTGATGGTGTTTTAAGTGAAGCTGAAAAAGTACATACAGAGATGATTCCTAGTCTTGCAGCAGATGCAGAGATAATGATTTGGGCAGAAGTAACTACACCTTCAACAACCATTGGACAAAAAACTGTTTGGGAGCCAATGTGTAAAATGGCACCGTTAGGTTCAACATCTTCTGCTGATGCGTATGCAACACAGAGTGCAACAAATACCGTTGATGCAGTAGATATTGTTTTTGCTGATTATAATAGAAACAATACAGAAGGTGTCAATACCACATGGACATTAACAGAAAACCTTGGTTTAGCGAAGTTGACTACAGCACTTGAAGTTCATGAAGTAATGAATGACCCAGTAAATGGAACAACCAACCCACAAGCGATTCCTGGTGCATTGGTTGTAATGAAATATTCTATTACCAATAACACTTCTATTGATGCTAAAGATGTGGTGTTTACATTAAACTATGATACAAGTTATGAACGAGTAGCAACAGATGATGAGGTTAATCCATATTGGGGAGGTCCTGCTTATTTTACTTGGGTACCTGGTAAAAGTGGTGACCAAGGAGTAACTGTAGATGATGGTGCAGGAACGATTACATATACTATTCCTCTTATCAAAGCTGGAGAGAGTTTCTATCCTCACTTGGCTACTGTTATCAAATAAACTTAGATGCATTAATCTGTTCCCACGTTATGTGGGAACAACTACCCCACTGTTAAGTTACATCCCTTGAGCAGAGTTGCTTCTAAAGCAGTTCTCCTCAGAGGACAAGACCTCCTCAAAAATAATTAATAATCTATAAACCATACGAGGAAGTAACAATGAATAAGAAATTAACCAATATACTACTTCTCTCAGCTGTATCTGCACAAGCAGGAGAGCTGATATCGACCGATGCTATGGTCTTTTTTGAAGAAGATGGCATACCACAACAGGTCTCTACAGGCAAACATACGGTAGATGTTGTTAAAAAAGAGGCTGCCCAGAAACGATTGGAAGTGAGTCAAGAGGATATATGGCTTGGTTTTGATGGTGTCTCCAAACAGGTCGTAGGCATGGGTGAGTTTGTTCGTTATCGACTTAAAATCGCCAACAATGGTGAAGAGAAGATAGAAGATGCCAAAGTCAACATAAGCCTTCCAAAAGGGATGATTTATGCCAAAGAGTCTTACCGTGTTGATGAGGAGAAATCAGACCATGTTGTCTTAAACCCAAGAGCCTTAACACTAGGTGTAGAGAGTTTAGGTGCGTATGATGAAGTACTGGTTGATTTTGTACTACAGTTGGGTGTCAAAACAGAGAGTGAAGTGACCATTGTTGCCTCTGCTATGGCTGAGGGGTTTAGCTCTAATACAGCAAAACAGAGTGTTTTGGTAGAAAACAACGAACTGATGTTAGAGCGTTCAACCATTGTGGGTAGTGTTATGGTTGATAAAAAACCTGTAGAAAATGTGAGAATCTATCTTGAAGATGGTACTTTTACCCTGACCGATGATGAAGGTAAATACCACTTTGAAGGCGTAGAGTCTGGTACACACGTCGTACAGATAGACCCTGAGAGTTTAGATGATAACCTAAGCGTAGGGAGTTGTAAAGCTAACAGTAGGTGGGCTGGTAGTATGCAGTCTCAATTTGTTGAAAGTTTTACAGGAACCCTACATCGAAGTGATTTTTGTCTAGAGAGTGTAGAAGTTGACCAAACAGTAGGTAAAGAAGAGGCTTTCATTATTGATGATAAACGAGAGACCATGCCCAACTACAACAGAGTATGGTTATCAAAACAAGACAGTAGCATAGAGTGGGTCTGGCCCTTTACTGAGTTTGTTCCCTCAATTTCAGCGACCAATCTAGTAGTGAAACACCATGCTCATCAGAGCGTTACTTATCGTGTTAATGGTAATGATATTGACCCTGTTCACTTAGAAAAAGTGGTTAAAGAGGGTAAAAAAGCACTCACAATTTATCGTGGAGTTCATATAAAGGAGGGAGATAACAAAATAACAGCCGTCATAAAAGATGGCAACAGAGTAGTTAAAGAGCTAGACATCAACACGCACTACTCTACTATGCCTGTAAGGGCTAAAATAATGGAAGAGATTTCAAATCTGGTAGCAGATGGTAAACAGACCCCTGTGGTAGCTGTAAAGTTTTTTGACAAAGATGGTTACCCTGTTCGTTCGGATGTGATTGGTAAATTTAAAGTCTCTGCTCCTCATGCAGGATATAGACGAATGGATAAGCTGGGACAAAACCCTCTTTCTCAGTCAACTACGGGTGAGGATTATGTGATTGTTAAAAATGGTATCGCATACATTAAGTTAGAGCCTACTACCAAATCGGGTGAGGTTAAGATAACCCTTCCCTTTCAAGAGAGAGAAGAGGAGTTAAAAGTATGGCTGAAACCCAAAGTAAGAGACTGGATTTTGGTTGGTTTTGCCAAAGGGAGTCTGAGCCACAGTACCATCGCTGAACATATGCAAAAAGATGAGTTTGAGACCGATGGACAGATATCGCTTTTTGCTAAAGGTCGAGTACTAGGCTCTTACCTTTTAACCACCTCATACAACAACAAAAAAGGTAAAAAGGAGTTACTAGATGTCATAGACCCTGAGCGATACTATACCGT
>JAHZJZ010000135.1 GCA_022600655.1 Campylobacterota bacterium
AAAAATTAAACACTGTAACCCACCTTCAACCCGAAGACAACATAAGGCCTGATAATCTGTAGTCCCAGCGTTACTATACAGTGTAAAAATAGCTAACAACATAAAAACTGACCCGATAAAAGTATAAAAAAAAAAATAATTATCTCTCTACCTTTTTCTCCCATTCTTTTTCTATCTTCTTCACTCATCAAAATCATTTTTTCCATCTGCTTAGCTAAAGAGTTAGCATCCTTCACATTACATAGAAAACCATTAATCCCATCATCAACAACATCCTTACATCCAGCAACGTTAGTTGTCACAATAGGTTTAGCCATACTAGCAGCTTCAAGAAGAACCCGAGAAAGCCCCTCCCGATAAGAGGGCAAAACCACACAATCTACACCTGCAATCACCTCTTCCATATTGTCAGAAAAACATATATACTCTATCAGTCTCTCACCTATCCAACGTTGCAGTAACGCTTCAGATATCGCCGATGGATTTTCTAAATAAAGCGAACCGATAAGTTGAAATCTAACCTTAGGGTATTGAACTTTTAACATTTTAATTGCTTCAATATATTCAACAATCCCCTTCTCTTTAATCAGTCGTGCTATCATCAGAAAAACTGTCTGAGTGGAATCATCTTTTTGAACTTCTAAAGGAGCAAAACGGCTACTATCAATTCCTGAACCAGGAATAACTTGACTCTGATTTGATTTAACTAACTTATTGTCTATAAAGACTCTTTGGTCATCTTCATTTTGAAAAAAAACAGCATCAGCAAAGCGAAATGAAACCCTATAGAGTAACTTAGCAACTTTCGCACTTAAACTCTCATTTAAAAAAATAGTACCCAAACCAGAGACATTATTAATCACGGGTATATTTAGACATTTTGCAGCCAAAGTTCCATAAATATTTGGCTTTATCGTATAATGTAAAACAATATCAGGGTTTATCTGTTTATATATTTTATAAAAACGTATAATCTGCAATAACTCTTTAATCGGATTCGTTCCATCATTCTCTAAAGGTAAATCTACCCATTCAAAGCCCTCATCTTTTAACTTTTCACTATAGTCATCTTTTGGAGCAAGTGCTATAACCTTAAAGCCTTTATCTCTCAATGATTTCATTAAATTTAAACGGAAATTATAAATATTCCATGATGTGTTTAATACTATTACTACTCTTTTCATTTTCACTCTTCACAATAAACAAATATTTTAAAACAACCCTAAAAAAATCACATTTCGATATGGTAACCACCACATTGAAAATACCCCAAACCAAAGCCATACATTTAAAACCATAAAATAGTATCCTAGTACTAACAACTTAATAGTTTTAGCACGAATTTTATGTTGCAATAAAATAACAATTCTTGAAAAAACAATAACTTGCAGAGGAATAAAGTAAAGAGCAACTCTATCTACAGCTGTCGATGCAAACTGTACTAAAAAGAGGCTAATAATTGAACCTAGTGCTATCATATACCAAAAGCTATAGTCATCAAACTCTTTTTTCCACTGTTTACGTAAATAGATTAGTAAAAGTGCTGGTATAACATTCATTACCACTCGAATCATTGCTCCACTAGATTGATAGTCTCCACTAGAGACATAGTTATACCATAAATCCGTTTGTGCTTCTGCAAAAAAGGCGTTCCACATTCCCATACCAATAATTAACGTAGCTAAAATTTTAAAAAATCTTCCTCTACCTTTATTAAAGATACCAATACCAATCATCAATACAGCTGTTTTATGAAAAGTAGCTGCAAAAAAAACAACCAAAATAAATTTATAAAACTTATCATCTCTCAGATAAGCAATCCCCCACATAATAAAACCTATAGCAATCGCCTGTCTGGTATAGCCCATAGAGACTACGATAATCAAATAAGGAAATGCCACAGCCAATCCAAGCCATGGGTTTGGTTCTCTTTTAAGTAAACTAAAAAGACCTATAATAAATATAACAGCCCCTATAAAATTAACCCCATACAATCCCCATCCAATATCATACATCCAATAGCTAAGTAACCAAAACCCAGGATCATCATGACTAAATGCTAAATCATAAGACATATAAGGTATTATCGTATGAAACATATGTAAATAGTTATTCCAATCCCCACCTACATGATGTCGTAAACCCGTGAAAATAATTAAAAACAACCCAAAAGCTAAAAAACCTATACTAAGTTTTCTTTTAGAAATAAAATCTTTATATTTTATTGCAGGTATCCACAGTGCTAAAAACACCAAATAATATGCTACCATCTTACACCTCCCACCTTTCTCGCCACATTTCAAACATGAGTATAAACCATAACAGAGAAAGATTAATAGTTTTCCCTTTATAAAGACGCTCTTTTATTTTTAAAACCTCATCTACATTATAGATACCTGAAGCAATCAATCTATCACGACTCAGATAATAATCTAACTCTTCTCGTAAATCATCTCGTAACCACTCATAAAGAGGCACTTGAAACCCTGACTTTGGTCGTTCTATCAACTCTTTTGGCACATGCTTGTAAAGTACTTGTTTTAAAAGATACTTCCCTATATTTTTATGATACTTGATACTATCAGGTACTTGTGCTGAAAACTCTATAATCTTATGGTCTATAAGGGGTTCTCTAGCTTCTATACTTACGGTCATAGAGGCTCTGTCTACTTTGGTCAATATATCATCAGCCATATAGGTTTTATAATCTATAATTGACATCTGCTCTAAAGCAGAGAGATTATCTATTTTTTTAAAAGAAGCAAAATTTGTTAATTCAAAATCAATAGAGCTATCTATCAATACACTTTTTAACGTTTCCTTGTCCACATAAGAACTAGCATTTATAAACATATCTGAGAAATCATTACTATTAACAACATTTTTAAATTTTTGATATTTATCTTTAATATTCTTCTGTTTTTTTGAAGTAGGAAGCAGATTATTAATTTTTTCAACAGACTCTTCACTTATTAATTTTGTAAAAGTTTGCAATAGTCTCTTTTTAATTTTTGAATCTTGTAAATTTCCTATCTTCTCTAAAGCAAAATATTTACTGTACCCTACAAATGCCTCATCTCCACCATCTCCACTAAGTACAACTGAAACCTTCTCTTTAGCTAGTTTTGAGACCAGGAATGTAGGTATGGCAGAACTGTCGCCAAAAGGTTCATCGTACATAAAAGGCAAATCTTTTATAACTTCCAACATGTCATTTTTACTGCAGTAGTACTCTGTATGCTCTGTACCTAGATGTTCTGCAATCTCTTTAGCAAAAGTAGCCTCATTATAGTTCTTCTCTTCAAAACCTATGGTAAAGGTCTTTAGAGGAGTTTTAGAGTTTTTTTGCAAAAGCGATGCCACCAAAGAGCTATCTACCCCACCACTTAAAAAGACCCCCACAGGAACATCTGAAACCATTCTTAACTCACATGATTCGGTAAGAATATCTTCTATCCTTTTCATTATCTCCTCTTCACTATCTTGTAGTTTCTCTTTAATGTATGCCTCTTCTACACTCCAATAACATTTCTCTTCATAGCTATTATCTTTTGTATTAACCACCAAGTAGTGTCCAGCTTTCAATTTATGGGTATTTTCAAAAATAGTTAAAGGAGCAGGAATATAACCAAATCTAAAATAATAGGGTAATGCTTGTTTATTCACTATTTTTTTAAAGTTAGGATGCTGATAAAACGATTTAAGCTCACTACCAAATAGAAATAAATCATCACTTTGATGATAATAGAGAGGTTTGACCCCAGCTCTGTCTCTAAAGATGTAGAGTTCTTCTTGCCCTTTATTGTAAATAGCAAAAGCAAACATCCCTCTAAACTTATCTACACATTTTACTCCCCAAGCATGAAATGCTTTTAGTATCACTTCTGTATCGGTATGAGAGGTAAACTCATACCCCTTTTCCATAAGCTCTGTTTTAATCTCTGCAAAGTTATAAACCTCACCATTATGTATAATTGTTAACTCTTTATAATACATAGGTTGAGAACCTAAAGGACTCAGGTCTAATATAGAGAGTCTTCTATGTCCTAAACCTAGAGAGTAGTTAGAGGCTTGATAAAACTCA
>JAHZJZ010000136.1 GCA_022600655.1 Campylobacterota bacterium
AAAATCTTTACTTTTTAGCTATCTACACAATTTAACCACATTTTAACTCTGCATTAACACAGTATTAACCTCTTTGCACTACAATATTATTATCAATTAATCAATTTATTAGGATATTTTTTACAATGCGATATGTTATAACGCTTTTTATGTTTACACTTTATGGGTTTGGATTTGATTATCATCTTGAACCTAAAAAAATTACAGAAGGGGTAGAATGTTTTTTTGGCTTACATGGTAAAGCTGAAGAGATAAATGGTGGGCGTGTCATCAACACCTGTTTTATAGAGAGCAAAGAGGGGTATATTGTTATAGATAGTGGACCTACCTACAGTTATGCTCAACAAGCTTATAATGTTATGCAGAAAAGAAAACCTCTTCCTATCAAATATGTTATCAATACCTCTACGGAAGAGCTTCATATTTTGGGTAATGAGTTTTATAAAGAGCAAGGGGCTACACTCATTGGGCCTAAAGCCTATGCATCACTTGTCGAAGAGAAACAGTCACTCTCACTACTAGAAAAAGTTACCGATAAAATTTTTATGAATACCCGTCTAATTCCTTTAGATATCTATCAAAACAGTGACCGTACTATTATCATAGATGATACACATTTAGAGATTAAAAAGTTTGAAGAAAATGATGCTCAGAACCTTGTGGTTTATCTTCCAAAACAAGAGACTATTTTTGTAGGGAACTATGTATCCAATAACCGTGTACCAGCACTTGCACAACACCACTCACTAGCAGAGTGGATGGGTACACTTAAAAAAATAGAGACTATGCCATGGAAACATATTGTCTCTGCACATGGAGTTAAGAGAAGTCGTAAAGCTCTGACACATACACAAACCTATCTTACGCAACTCAAAGATAAAGTCTCAAATGAGCTTAAACAGCATCACAACAGAGAGGCAGCTACTAAAAATATTGAACTACCTCCTTATAGCACCATAGCATTTTACGATGAGTTCCATATGAAAAATATACAAAAAGCTTATGATGAATTAAAACTCATAGAGCCCTCTTTAAGTATAGATAAAAGTGAACAGGTTATTCAGTTGGCAATGACCCAAAATCAAAAAGATAAAGTAGTTAAAGAGCCTAGCAAGGTTGTCAAAAAAACACCAAAACCTGAAGAGGTGGTAGAGAGTAAAAAGCCAGTAAAAACTGAACCAACACCAAAGGTCATCGCCAAAAAAGTAGTAACTAACCCTCTACCAAAAGAGAAACTAACTACTGTTAAAAAGCGTATCCCAAATATCAAATATACCAACTTTGATAGAGCCAAGCAAGAAGCAATCCAAGAGCATAAATATCTCTTAATTAAAGTAGAAGCCAACAACTGTAAGCCTTGTGACAAACTCAACGCTGTACTTGCGACCAATGAGCATATTAAGAGCATGATTAATAAACATGTTAAAGCTGTAAAGATTAATACTGACTACGACTCGGTTCCTTTAGGACTTACCAATATGGGAACACCTACTGTATTTCTCATTAAACCTGAAGAGGATAGAGTTTTGATGAAACTAGAGGGTAATATAGATGCTGAAGAGTTAGAGGAGTCCCTACAACTCTTTGTTAATGATGGCTATAAAACGGGAATGGCATCATTATAGGAACAGTTTTTGAGCAAAGCTCATGTGACTAGTCACACTTATAAATAATCTCCTCTTTCACATAAGAGGGTAAAATCACAATATTGACATAGACTTACACTCTCACAACGTTCACAGACAACAGAATTCATACTTTTCATCTCATCGATTGCTTCATATAACAGCTCTGTTTTTACTTCTAGTTCAGTAATAGGCGTGATATTGCCACCGTTAAAAAGTTCTATAAAGGCAAGGTCAATATTTTGATATTTACCTTTTAATAGCTCTGCATAGATACTCATCTGAAAATCTGTTAACTTCTCTAAGTTTTTCGTTCGATTGGCTTCAGCAATAGAGCCACTCTTATAATCAAGTATCATGGTATGGGTATCGGTTTGGTCAATCCTATCAACCACCCCTTTAAACTGTATACCCCCTATTTCACCCACTATCTGTTTTTCACGCTCCACCACTCTCCAACCAGCTTTAAAATGGTAAACTTGTTTTTCTATAAATTTAACAAGTTTACTTTTCCATAACAATTTATTATAAGCTATTTTAGAGGAGGTTGTTTCCAGTATGCTGTCTAATACCCTATCTATAGCACTTTTCATCGCCTCAACACTCTCAAAATAGTGCCTATTCTTAAATAAGTACTCTAATGCATTATGTAAGATTACCCCTTCAATAATCTCATTTTGTTCTTTTATGTTTAATTTTATTTCATAAGTATAGTAATATTTTCGCTTACACATTAAAAAACTCTTAAGTCTTGTGGCTGACCATGTGATTTTACCTGCATCAAAATTCTCTATAATGGGGTCTTTCTGTTCTAGTAGAGGGTTTGAACTGTCATAGAGAAGGGTCATATCTACCTCTTTAGCTTCTCCCTCTTTGAGTCCTAACTCATATAGATACCCTGCTGGTGCTTTATTATCACTCAAACTATAAATAATCGTCGCCTCTTTAGCCTGTTCTAACAGTCGCTTATATATCTGTTTCTGTAACGCTTCACGGTCATTTTTAGTGGGTAGATTGGCAAATTTACGCAGTGATGAGTTTAAAAAGCCATCTTTGGCTGGAATCGCAGGGACGATTCCATCATTAAAGTCAACAATCACTACCCCCTCAAAATGCACTCCTCTGGTCTCTAAGGCTCCCATAACGGTTACTTTACCCCCACGAACATCATCTAAACTCAAAGTACTCAAATATTTGAGCCATAAGAAGAGCCAAGCAGAGAGACTCATCACCTCATCACTAAAAACCCTTTTAAAATAGACCTGCCCCTCCTCTATGATACTTCTTTGTAAATCCAAATCAAAAGGAGTCATAAGTTCAAAAAAGGCTTCAACTTTCAGTATTTGAGTTGGATTAACTCTTTGTAGTTTTTCTCGGTCTATATCATATTTTTTCAACAGAAAGATAGACTCATCAGAGAAGCTATGCCAATACTCATAGATTGCTTCCAAACATTTATAACTCTTGGTCTTACTATAATCAAACCCCATAGCGAAGTTAAAGTTGTTCAGTCTGTCATAGAGTCGTAGTGTCTCCTTAAATGATTCATCAGGTAGTATCAAAACAATATCTTCAGGAGCGATACCCTCTTCTACCATTTTTTGAACAGAACTTAAAACCAAAGGAACTTGAGCCAATCGCTCCTCTACTGAGAATACCTCTGCTTTTATCTTGCTACTTACAGGAGAGGAATACAGAATCTCTTTACTCTGAAGGTCAAAGGAGAGCATACTATCACTAGGTAACGCTATGCCCATCTGTAAAAAACGCTCTTGCACTTTTTTATTAAACTTACTCGTTTGCATATGAATTACAAAAGGTTTTATCTTGGCAATCTGCTCAATTAGTGAGAGTTCATAGTAACTCATATACCCCTCTAAATGAAGCTCAAACTTATCATAACTCTCAACAAACCCTCTATTGAGCCTATAAATTTCAGGAATAAACACTCTATCAGTCAACCCTTTTTCCAAAAGCAGTTGTCGATAGTTTGCTAATAACTCTTCTAAAATCTCAATATGCTCAGCAAACTCTACATAGGCATCACCCTCTACTAGGTCATTAAAACTAACAGATTCATGGCTTAACTCTTCAAAAAATTTAAAGATGGCATCACTTTTGGTAAAAAAACGTACCAAATCACGATTAATTTTTAATCCTTCAAAAGAGTGAAAATTTGCAGCCTCTTCTAGTAACAACCGTCGCTGCAGTGTGTCTACCATGGCTAAATTAGGTAGTAAAATGGCTCTGCGTTCAAACTCATCAATTCGCATAAGCGTTGGGAGTAGCCCCTCTTGTGTTCTGAACTGCTGTTGCTGACTTCTAATGGCTCGTGATGTAGCGTAGATATGTACTATTTTCATGGCTCAAAGTATACCATCTTTACGACTATTTCAAAAATACTTTATACCATAAACTAATCTTATATTTATATTTACTTTTATAACATTTTTTGGTAAAATAAAATATTCAATCTAATCAAGGATTTTCATTGAGTTTAAATTTAAGTACCATGGAGAGAGTAGCAGGTCGTTTACTTGATACCTTGAAACGTTTTCCCTTAGCCGCTCTTATGGCTCTGCTTTGTACGATTATACTCATCGTACTCAGTGACATTGAGTATAATATTCAAGAGACTCTGCCACACTATAATATGGCTAGTAAAGTTGCCTATGTTATGAGTATAGGTTTTTTTCTTTTTGTAGCTTTACGCTTGATTAGTAAAAATATTATGCTAACACTTTTAGGTATTATTCTGTTGATTGGGTGACCATTTGGTACTCATGGTCAGTATGGTTACCATTGGGTTCAGCTGT
>JAHZJZ010000137.1 GCA_022600655.1 Campylobacterota bacterium
ATTCCAGCTCAAAATACTTTCATAGTAATCAATAAGTAGATTACTAAGCTTAATGGAGCAATTATCGTGGAACAAACATTATCAATCATCAAACCAGATGCAGTGGCTAAAAATGTAGTTGGAAAAATTCTTTCAAGATTTGAAAAGCAGGTCTTAGAATAGCAGCAACTAAAAAAATTCAATTATCTAAAGCAGATGCTGAAGCATTTTATGCAATTCATGCTGAGAGACCATTTTTTGGTGACCTTGTAGAGTTTATGATTTCAGGACCAGTTGTTGTAACTGTACTTGAAGGTGAAGATGCAATGGCTAAAAACAGAGAATTGATGGGTGCAACAAACCCAAAAGAGGCTGCAGCTGGAACAATCAGAGCTGATTTTGCTGAGAGTATTGATGCTAATGCTGTTCATGGAAGTGATTCAGTTGAAAATGCTGAAATCGAAATTAACTTTTTCTTTGCTCAGAGAGAGATTGTATAAGGTTAAAAGCTATGAAAATAGTTTTTGATAAGGTTGGTCAAACTTCAAAACCCTTCACTTTAAATGTTGATAATGTTTTATTTGAAGGAAGTTTGGCAAAAAGTGGTTATCATCGAGTCAAACTAGAGGGAAATCTAGACGGTAACATTGAGTTAAATTGTGATAGATGTGGAGATACGTATAATCAAAACCTCAAATCTACTCTAAATTTAACTTTAAGTGATGAAGTTATTGAGACTGAAGATGATTTAGATATAATCGAATTCACAGATGGAATAATCGACCTTGAATTTATTGTTCAAAGTGAGATAGCTTCCATACAAAACTCATATCATAATTGCGAGAAATGTGAAAATGATGATGAAGAGTTCGAAAAAGAATTTTAGAAGGAAAATACTATGGCAGTACCTAAGAGACGAGTCAGTAAGACTAGATCAGCAAAAAGAAGAACACACTACAAATTGACATTACCAAGACCTGTAAAAGATGAAGATGGTACATGGAGAATGCCTCACCATATGAATATGACAACTGGTGAATATAACACAAACAAAGCGTAGTAAGTTCTATGATTAGAATTGCTATTGACGCGATGGGTGGGGACTTCGGTCCTGAACCTATAATCGAAGGCGTAACTCAAGCACTTGATGAAAAACAGTTCTTACCTATACTTGTAGGTGATAGAGAACAGATACTACAACACCTCCCACAATATTATCTTGAACAAGTTGAAATTGTTGAAGCTTCTGATGTTATTGAGATGAGTGATGCTGCAACCGTTGCTTTAAAACGAAAAGAGTCCTCAATCTATAAAGCTGTTGAGTTGGTACGTGAAGAGAGAGCTGATGCTGTAGTCTCAGCTGGGCATAGTGGTGCAACCATGGCTTTGGCTACACTACGAATGGGACGACTTCCACATATCTCTAAACCAGCTTTAGCAACCATTATGCCAAGTATGTCTGATCGATCAAATACCCTGCTTTTAGATGTGGGTGCTGTTACAGACTGTACGGCTAAAAATCTTTATGAGTTTGCTATTATGGGTGAAGTTTATGCACAAAAAGTGTTTGGTTTACGTGTTCCTTCTGTGGGGCTTTTAGCCAATGGAGAAGAGGATAGTAAGGGTAACACTTTAACCAAAGAGGCATTTAAACTGATGGAGAGTGTTCCTGGGTTTAAAGGAAACGTTGAAGGTTCAGATATTTTTAATGGTTCCGTAGATGTGGTTGTTTGTGATGGTTATACAGGTAACATTGCGTTAAAAGCGAGTGAAGGTGTTGCTTCGACTATTTTGTCATTAATGAAAACAGAGATTAAAAAATCTATTCCTGCGAAGATTGGTGCACTTTTAATGAAGAAAAAAGTGTTTACAAAACTCAAAAAGAAGATAGATTACGCAGAATATGGTGGTGCCCCTTTACTTGGAGTAAATGGTTGTGCTATTATATCGCACGGAAAAAGTAACGCTAAAGCAATTAAAAATGCTATTTTCCAAGCAATCACTTATAATGACTCTGGGGTCAATAGTGCAATTGAAGCGTTACTAATCAAAAACAACGCATAATAAGGTAGACAATGTACGCAAAATTTCATTCTATAGGGGCTTATGTTCCCTCTAAAGTATTGAGCAATGCAGATTTAGAGAAGATGGTTGACACCAGTGATGAGTGGATTTTAAAGCGTACAGGTATCAAAGAGAGGCGTATCGCAGCTGACGATGAGTATACCAGTGATATGGCTGCTAAAGCTTCTCAGATAGCCATAGAGAGAGCTGGATTAGAAAATTCTGATATTGATTTGGTAGTATGTGCTACCGTTACCCCAGACTACTTTAATATGCCTGCAACTGCATGTATTATCTCAGATAAGATTGGAATTAGCAATGTTCAAGCTTTTGATATAAGTGCTGCCTGTAGTGGTTTTGTCTACGCTTTGAGTGTAGCTAAAGCGTTTATTGAATCGGGTATGAAAAAACATGTACTGATTATCGGTGCTGAGAAGTTTAGCTCTATTGTTGATTATACCGATAGAACGACTTGTATTCTGTTTGGTGATGGTGCAGGTGCAGCTGTGATTTCAGCTACTGATGATAAAAACGAAGCGATGATTGATGTTCATGCCAGTGCTGATGGTTCATACTCTGACTTCTTGGTAACTCCTGCCCCAGGAACGGTTAACCCTGTCTCTGAAAAAGTCATCGCAGAGGGACTTAACTTTGTACAGATGAAAGGGAATGAGACCTTTAAGTTAGCCGTTAAAACGTTGACTAAAGATGTTAAAGACATTCTGGCTAAAAATGAGATTGATTCTAAAGATATTCCTCATTTTATTCCCCATCAAGCCAATTATCGTATTATCAAAGCTGTAGGTGATGCGTTAAAGATGAATGAAGAACAGGTGGTACTTACCGTTGGTAAGTATGGAAACAC
>JAHZJZ010000138.1 GCA_022600655.1 Campylobacterota bacterium
CTGGGTTATTCTCTTCTATATGTAGTAAAAGTGCTTCAGCTATTTCTAGTTGAGCTTTAGCATCTTTATCATTACCACGGGCTTTCTTTTTTAGCGAGTCCACACGTTTCTGAACGGCATCTAAGTCAGCAAACAGAAGCTCTTGTTCAATAATCTCAACATCTCTAAGTGGATCGATAGAGCCTTCAACATGTACAACATTTTCATCTTCAAAACATCTTACAATATGTAAGATAACTTCTGTTTCACGAATATTACTTAGGAATTTATTCCCAAGACCTTCACCTTTACTAGCACCCTTGACAAGTCCTGCAATATCTACAAAATCAAGAGTAGAGTATTGAATTTTTTCTGGGTTAACAATCTTTGCTAGTTCATCTAGTCGGCTGTCTGGTACAGGTACAATGGCTTTGTTTGGTTCGATGGTACAGAAAGGGTAGTTGGCACTCTCTGCATTTTGTGCTTTGGTTAGGGCGTTGAATGTTGTAGATTTTCCTACATTTGGTAGTCCCACAAGTCCGATACTTAATCCCATAATATTCCTTATATTTATATATTGTTAGACCTCTTGTAAAGTTCTTTGGAATCGGAGACTTTAGTCCCGAATTTTATGAGGCTAAAGCCATCGATTCCTATTCTGCAAGAGTCCACTAAAAATTGTTGAAATTTTACCCTAATTTTGGTTTCTTAACTCTTTAATGAACCTATAAAGGGAGTAGAGCAGCTGAAAAAGTAAAATACCAACCAAATCAGCTACAACATCATTAAAAGAGGCTTCTCTATTGGGGGTTAAGGATTGTAAAAATTCGATAATCACACCAAAAATGAGTAGAGCCCCTACATTTCTTAACCGATGCTGTAGCGTAGATGAAGCACGGTTAAGAAGCAGTGAGAGTACAAAAAATGCAGTTGCATGTTTTATTTTATCTTCATAGATACAGTCTAAGTCTATATGGTCACTGGGGATAAGTGCCAATATAAGAACAATAACAACGGTTATAAAAAAGAGTACTTTATACTGTTTCTTTTTTAATAGCGTCATAGGCATTATTTGTCGCTAGAAAGCTTCTCTAACAATCTTGTCATCATTCGGACACCAGCTCCACTTGCACCATGTGGGTTTTCACCCCAAGCATGTTCTACAAATGCAGGTCCTGCAATGTCAATGTGAGCCCATTTATCTTTATGGTCATCATCAATAAACTCTTCTAAAAACTGTCCAGCTGTAATGGCTCCACCGTAACGGGTATTTGAGATGTTACAGATATCAGCGATATCACTCTTGAGTGACTTTTTAAGGTATCGGTTAAAGTCAAGTTTGGTAGCAAATTCACCAGCACTTTTAGCCGCTGCAATAACAGCATCTTTAGGTTGGTCATCATTCCCCATAATACTTGAAGTATAGTGACCTACACCCACAACAGAAGCACCTGTTAAGGTTGCAAAGTCAAAGATGTAGTCTGCTTTAACCTCTTGTTGAGCATAACAGAGTGTATCAGCCAAGACGAGTCTCCCCTCTGCATCTGTATTTCTTATTTCAATGGTTTTACCATTTTTAGCGACCAAAACATCATCAGGTTTATAAGCATCTCCCCCTATCATGTTTTCAACAGCACCTACAAATCCATGTACTTCAATTGGTAGGTTCATCTCTGAAATAGCTTTCATAATTCCTATCACAGCTGAACCACCACTCTTGTCTGATTTCATCGTTACCATATAGTCAGCTGGTTTAAGGCTAAGTCCACCAGAGTCATAAGTAAGACCTTTACCTACTAACGTAACAACAGCTTTAGGGTTTTTAGGTTTGTGTGCAAGGTGAATCACTCTTGGTTTATGACGAGAGGCACGAGCCACAGCCAAAAGGGTTTCCATTTTTTCTTTTCTAAGCTTTTTAGGTTTTAATATCTTACACTTTAAGCCATTCTCTTTAGCCATCTCTTCAGATATATTTGCCATCACTTCAGGGTAGCAGTCATCAGGTGTAGTGTTGACAATGTCTCTGGTAAAGTTTGTTGCTTCTGCTACAATTTGACCACTGTTTAAGGCTCTTGCACAGGCTTCAATATTGAGTTCATACTCACTGTACTCTTCAAGTGAGATGGTGATGTTTTTAATTTTAAACTCACTCTTTTCACTTTTATATTTATTGAAGTTATAAGCTCCTAATACAAACCCCTCAACCATTGCTCTAAGGGCAGCTGTACATTTAGGATGGTTCATATATGAAGCAATTTTAACAGTTTTATAAGACGTTGACTCTAACGCTTTAATGGCAGTAGCTGTTGCTGTTCTTACATTGACACTGTTAATAGCGTTAACAGCTACATAGAGTCGGTCTTTTTCTATAAGTAGACAGACTTCATCTTGTTCACCTTGGAATCCAGCTTTCTCTAGGAGTGCTTTATCCTGAACAAAACGGTGGTCTAGGTTTTTTTCTGAGATAATGACTATCTCTATATTGCTCTCTATATCTTTTATCGGGGTTATGGTTAAATCAAAATTCATATTGTTCCTTATTCAAATTTATCTTTTAAAATATCTTGTGCTTGTATCATATCTTTATCGCCACGACCAGAGAGGTTCACTAAAATCGTTTTACCTTCAATATCTTCTTTTTTCATCTTTTTTAGATACGCCACTGCATGAGAACTCTCAAAGGCAGGGATGATTCCCTCTTGTTGAGACAACCATACAAACGCATCCATCGCCTCATCATCGGTAATATGGTCATAGGTAACAATACCTTCTTCTTTTAAGAAAGCGTGTTCAGGTCCAATCCCTGGATAGTCCAAACCAGCAGAGATAGAGTGAGCCTCTTCTACCTGTCCATCTTCATCTTGCAGTAGGTAGCTAAGTTGTCCGTGTAGAACCCCTGGACTTCCTTTGGCAAGGGAACAGCCATGTTTAGAGTCAAGCCCATATCCACCAGCCTCTATTCCGATACACTCAACCGATTTATCTTCTAAAAAGTGGTTGAAAATACCCAAAGCATTAGAACCACCACCAATACAAGCGATTACTTTATCAGGCAGACACCCCTCAACTACATCTAGTTGAGCTTTAGCTTCCCAACCGATAATAGACTGAATATCTCTTATCATCATCGGGTAAGGGTGTGGTCCTGCCACGGTTCCGATAATGTAGTAGGTGTCACGTGCATTGGTAACCCAGTGTCTTATGGCATCATTCATTGCATCTTTGAGTGTTCTACTTCCAGACTCTACAGCATGAACTTTGGCTCCGAGTAGTTTCATTCTAAAGACATTAAGCTCTTGACGGGCTACATCTTTAGCACCCATAAAGACTTCACACTCTAACCCAAAAAGAGCAGCTACGGTAGCTGTTGCTACACCATGTTGTCCAGCACCTGTTTCAGCAATAACCTTTTTCTTACCCAGTCTCTTGGCTAAAACAGCTTGAGCAACCGTATGGTTGATTTTATGAGCCCCCGTATGGTTTAAATCTTCTCTTTTTAGATAAACTTTTGCATTTAACTCTTTAGAGATATTCTCAGCAAAATAGAGTGCTGAGGGACGACCTACATAGTTTTTATAGTAGTAGTCAACCTCAGCCCAAAAATCCTCATCAAATCGTACAGCCTCATAATCAAGTCGCAGTTGTTCAAGTGCTGGCATAAGGGTCTCTGGTACAAATCGCCCACCAAAAATACCAAAGTGACCATTATCATCTGGGTCATGTGGACTTGGTTTGGGGATATAGATATTTCTGTTTTCCATTAAATCTTCTTTTTAAAATAGTTGAGGGATTATATCTTATGGTTGGTTATATCTCTATTTATGTTAAACTTTTGTTTATTAATGATATAAAAGGGAAAGATATGTCATACAAGATACTAACAATCGATACCATTAAAGCGTATATTTTAAATATTCCAGAGATAAAAAGCTATTTAGAAGATGGAGATATAGAGATAAGTGAGATTGGCGATGGAAATGTCAATTTTGTCTATATCGTAACCAATAAAGATAATCAAAAAAGCCTCATTGTAAAACAAGCCGTACCCTATCTGCGTATAGCAGGAGAGGGTTTTCCTCTCTCTCGTGAGCGAATAAACTATGAGATTCGGGCATTACAGTTTTATGAAAAACTAGTCCCTAACCTTGTACCCAAAATCTACTATGCTGATGAAGTGATGAGTTTGGTGATTATGCAAAATCTCTCAAAACATATCATTATGCGAAAAGGGTTGATTAGTACAACTTATTATCCAAATTTTGCAGAACATATCTCAACTTTTTTAGCCCAAACACTCTTTTTCTCCTCTTCTCTTTACCTTGATAGTACAGAAAAACGGACTTTGATAGACAGATTCAACAGCAATACTGAGCTTTGTAAATTCACCGAAGATTTTGTTTTTACCCTGCCGTATATGGAAGATGAAACCAATGATATAAATCCTGATTTACTAGATGAGGCTAAAGCTCTGTTTGAAGAGAATGAGTTTAAGAAAAATGTACTAAAACTCAAATATATTTTCATGACCCAAAGTGATGCTCTGTTGCATGGAGATTTACATACAGGTTCCATTATGCTTAATGAGCAAGAGAGCTATGTAATCGACCCAGAGTTTGCCTTTGTTGGTCCTTTTGCATTTGATATTGGAGCGTTAATAGCCAATATGATAAATGCCTATATCTCTCATTTTTATCGAAGTGAAGGTAAAGCTTATCAAGCTTGGATTATAGAGACTATAAAAGAGATTTACACCCAGTTTGAAACTAAGTTTTTAGCACTATGGGCAGAGCATCCTAACTCTGCACTATTAAAAGAGGGCTTTATAGCTGAAAAAGAGCTAAATGAGTTCAAAGCTGAGTTTATGAAAAATATCTTTAGACAAAGCATTGGTTTCGCAGGGTGCAAAATAGCCAGACGCGTTTTTGGAATTGCAGGGGTTGAAGATATTCGAGGCATAGAAGATAAGCAGAAACGAAAAGAGGCTGAACTGATGGCACTTCGGATTGGTAAAGATTTGATTTTGAATTATGAAAAAATAGATAGTCTAGAAGCATTGATAGAAAGGTTAGAAGTAGTATAATATAGAACAGAAAACATTAGGATATATTATGCAAGGAAAATATAAAGCGTTATGGTTAGACGAAAATGATAATTTGGTAGTATTAGACCAAAGAGTACTTCCTTTTGAAGAGACAACAGTAACGATTACCAATGCACAAGAGACTGTTGATGCTATAGAAAATATGACTGTTAGAGGGGCTGGGGTTATTGGTAATGTGGCAGCTTTTGGGGTCTATTTGGCTGCACGAGAGTCTGCTGGTGACTTTGATAGGTTAGAGGAGTTAGCCAAAGATATTAGGGAGTCTCGTCCTACGGCTGTTAACCTTATGTGGGCAGTCGATAGAATGATGGCTCTAGCTAAGAAGAAACAGAAACTACTCCCAGCCAATTTTCTTAAAGCGTTAAAAAATGAAGCGATTTTAATTGCCGATGAAGATTGTGAACGAAGCCAAAAAATAGCTGAGTATGGGGCTGATATTATCGAAGAGATAATGCTCAATAGGGAGTTAGATACCTTTAATGTACTCACACACTGTAATGCTGGTTGGTTAGCGATTGTTGATAGTGGTACAGCACTGGCTCCGATTTATGAGGCACAAAAACGCGATATCAAGATTCATGTCTGGGTAGATGAGACCCGTCCACGAAACCAAGGGGCAAACTTGACAGCGTGGGAACTTGCTAAGGCTGGGATAGAACATACTGTGATTGCTGATAATACAGGTGGACATCTTATGCAACAAAAAATGGTCGATATGGTCATTACAGGAGCTGATAGAGTGGCTAAAAGTGGAGACAGTGCAAACAAGATAGGAACTTACCTTAAAGCATTGGCTGCAAAAGATAATGATGTACCATTTTATATCGCTCTTCCTGCATCGACTTTTGATTTTGAGATAACAGATGGAGTAGAACAGATACCCATAGAGATTCGTAGTGAAGATGAGGTCAAGTACATGAGAGGTCTGGACAAAGAGGGAAGAGTTCAAGAGCTTCAGGTAGTTCAATCTCAATCTTCTGCACTCAACTACGGTTTTGATGTAACACCAGCAAGGCTGATTACAGGACTTATAACTGAAAGAGGTGTTTGTGAAGCGAGTGTTGATGCTGTTAGTGAGATGTTTGAGGACTTGATATGATAGATGGAGTCATAAAGTATAACTTTGACTTTCAAGAAACGGTAGCACTTAATGAGTCTCAATTTTTGGAGATAGAAACGGTAAGAGAGCGACTCTTTGCTCTAGGACTCATTGGTGTAGCTGATGGCATAGGGTATGGAAATATCAGCCAACGCGTAGATAGAGACTCTTTTGTGATTACAGGAACCCAAACAGGACATCTTAAAAACCTAAATGCCAATCACTATGCTCTGATAGAGGAGTATGATGACAAGAACTTCTACCTCAAATCATTAGGAGCCATTAAACCAAGCAGTGAAGCACTAACCCATGGGACTATTTATAACCTAAGTAGTGATATAGGAGCTGTCATACATATTCACTCTAAAGTAATATGGCAATTTATGTTAAAGCATGACTATTTGAAAACAGCTGTAGTTGAGTATGGCTCTATAGCGATGATAGATGAGGTTAATAGAGTCTTTTCATCTATCGATCCACTCAGCAATCCAAAGTTTGTTATGGCTGGACATGAAGATGGGGTTATGGCTTTTGGTAGAGATTTAAAAGAGGCTGAGTTGGTGTTATTTCAAGTTCTTGGAGTTGTATTAGATGTAGGGTTTTTAGAATGAAGGTTATATTTTTTAGCTTTAAATTCAGCCAATATTCTATCAAAACTATCAGAGATTTTTAATCGAAACTGGCTACCGTCTTTAACATGTAGTGCATCTAAAAGTAGATGTACTTCCTCACTGGATAGTGCTTCTTTTGACATGATTCCATAGAGCAGAACATCACGGTGATTAAGATATATCTCTTTACCTACAATACTTATTCTAAAGATATTTTTATCAATATTACTATTAAGGATTTTAATAATAGTTCCGTCAAGAAGAAGAGCAGTCTGTTTAGAGGTTTGGTGAATCACTCCCTCCTCTGTACCTGTGGCGTATTGTGCTTTGAAGTGATTGTTTTGAATCTCAATAGGAACCGTATGATAGTGTGATGAATCACCTCTACTACGATAGGAGTAGGAGTACCATTTTCCATTTAAAATACACTGAGTATCAAGAAACTCTTTAAGTGGAAGAGACTCTTTCTCTAGGTAGCTATAGACATCATAAAGTTCATCTATTTTTCTTATATTTTTGGTGACAAAAGTGTTGTCAACAATCTCTTTTCCCATACGATAAATGGCAAAATTTGTATCTACTACAAGTAGAAACTCAGAATAGTAGGAGTGGTTGTCTGATACAAACTTAATCTCAATACTTTTCTCTTCTAATTTCTTTAATTTGTTAATCAAGTTTGAGGTTAAAAGCTCTTTCTCCTCAATAATCAGTAGGTATTTAATATAGATGTTGTTTAGATAAATAGACTCCTCTTGATTGGTAAGTATCTGAAAGAAGAAAGGGAGTGTTGTCTCATTAAGCGTATAGACGATTACCGCACCTGTTTCAAACTCTTCAGAGATACTTGCTAGTGAATAGACTTGTAATTTTCTTCTATTGGTAATAAAAAAGTCAAAATCTTGAGATGCTTTTTTTAACATAGAAAGGTAACTTTTAAACTCTTTGACCAAGACATCATTAAAGTTCTTATTAACTATTGATAATTGTTGATAGTAAGGTATTAAATCTTCACCTAAATTATGAATCTTGGTATAGAAGTTTTCAAATAGGTAATCCTCTTCCAAAATAGAGCTACGATTAAAGTTTTGAGCTATTAGCAGATTTGAGTGATTAAGTTTATGTTGAAATTTGCACTGTTCAGTTTGAGTAAGCTCTTCAGAACTAAAGAGAGCCATATAGGCTTTAGGTTGTCTGGTAGCATAATCTTTACAGAGTCCTGTTCCATAAACTTTTAGGGTTTGTTGAAAAACATTTGCACTATTTTCAAGGATATATATCATGTGGTCATAATCATTTTTAGTAAAAATATAGAGCATATTATGATACTCAAATATCTCACCTTTGTAGGTCATGTTTTCTGTAAGCCTTGGAGAAGATATCTCTATACTTTTGTGGTTGTTTGGATTAGGATAGGTGATGGTATATCTATCTATCTGTTTATTATCGACATTGAAATAGTAGATATATTTTAAGGCATTAAGACTTTTGTGGTCTAGTTGACTCTTATGTAAGTAGTCATCTATCCTTGTTTTAAAAGTATCAATAGACCAAGATTTAAAAGATTC
>JAHZJZ010000139.1 GCA_022600655.1 Campylobacterota bacterium
AACGATATAGATTCGTACTCTATTCTGAGGAACATCAAAATTACTTGAATTTAGTAAAAAGTAATCTATATTGTAACCAAGGTCTGTGAGATGTTTTTGAATGGTCTCAAAAGTTCTACCTTTGTCGTGAGTTGTCAGTCCTCGTACATTTTCAAGTAAAAAATACTTGGGTTTTTTTTGTTTTAAAATTCGTTCAACTTCAAAAAAGAGAGTACCTCTTGTATCTCCAAAACCTTTCTGTTTTCCTGCATAGGAAAATGATTGACAAGGAAATCCTGCCAACAAAAAATCAAAATCAGGAAAATCATGAATCTCTCGAATATCAGAAGATGGCTTTTCTCCAAAGTTTAATTCATAGGATAAACAAGCATTTTTATCTATTTCTGAACTTAAAACACATTTTGTTGAAATACCAAAACTCTCACAAGCCTGTTCTAAAGCCAATCTGATACCACCTGTTCCAGCAAATAGGTCTATAAACTTCATCAAATCGTCTCCCTAATCCAATTTGATAAGACTTCAAACTCTTCATCTGAATAAGCCACACTACAATCACTATATTTACAAATAGTTGAGAGTGCTGATTGTCTTTGAAAATTTCCTGCACCATCAAGTAGATAAGCGATTTTATAGCCATTTGAGTGCATAAGGTTAAATCTATCTAGTGCTTGACCTGCTTTTCTCTCAATCGTACTATTGGTTGTGACTTGAAAACTAATCTCGATACCAATATATTGTTTCTGCCTTTCAATGACTATATCAAAAGGCATTCCACTATTTTTATTATAACCATCAAGCTGTATATATCCATTACTAACAACTTCATACTCTTTTGGAAGAGAGTTCTTGAGGTAGTTCAGAACCTCTTTTTGTGCTAACTGACCAAGTGAATTAGCTGTTGCCCCACCTGTAATCCTACTCACATTGATATATCGCTGTTTTACAAACTTTTCTAGTATATCAGCCTTGCCTAAAAGTGTACCAATCTCACACTTAGATAATCCTGCCTCTTGATTAACTGTTGAAGTTGAACCAAACATTAGAATGACAATCATATCTCTGTATATATCACTTAATGGCTGAGATTTTGTTAATCCCTCTCCATCCATAAATAACTTTTTATTACCTAGTCCACGAATAGGAAGAGCTTTAAATTCATATTCAAAATTTTTTGCTTCCCAAATAAAATTTATAACATATTTCCCACTATCATCTTTGAAAATAGTATCAAAAGAGCGACCAAGCCGTTGAATTGGCTCCCCTCCATAGTCTGCTAATACAGATAGATGTTTTAAAAATAGATTTGCAGGAAACTCAGATGCTTCTAAAAGGTCAAAGATTTTAAATGGATTACCTTTTGATAAAGATATGATATGTAAAAAATCATCTTGTGTCTCTAAAAGTTTTGGAATGATACTAATATTAGCATTTGCTTCATGTAACTGTGTAGACCACCATAGTGTGGCTTTTGATTCAAGCTCTTGCACGGTTCTTTGATAGTTCATCTTTGTCCTTGGTTTGGTTATTATATCATTTACTTTTTCTATTTGTTAACAATATGTCAAATTGTCATATTATCTATTGCATCCACTCAAAAAATCGTTATAATTTTGTTCAATACCATTAATAATCTCTTTAGCATCAGTAGAATCATTAACAACATAAATCAAAGGCATCCACTGTTGAACCAACTTAACTACTTCGATATCTTTTTTATATATCATTTCCATTTCTATTTCACCGTTACTATCTTCTGAAAGGAATTTATAATAAGGATTTTTAAATAAACCTTCTCGTTTGAAAAAGTGAGCAGCATGTTCTTTAAGTTTCAATGTAACTTTTTTATTAGCATCATCTAAATATCCAAAAGCATTGGCAATTTTAAATGTTTGAAGTGTTTTATCTTTTAAATACTCTATTGGTTCAATATTTTGAATACTATTAAACGCAAAAGGTCGCCCTTTTTCTTCTTGGGATTTGTTTCTTTCATCATAGGTGAGATATAAATAATATATGGTATTGTGAGTTATAATTTGATTAGGTTGAATATATCTATCTTTTCTCTCTTCTTCACCTCTTTTATATGAAACTTTTACCATACAATTATGATTAATTGCTATTTTTAATTTAATAACTTTTTTTGACAATTCAGATAGTTTAGTTGTGTCAATCATAATAGTATTCAAATCAGTAGCAACTTCAGAAATACTTTTTATCATGTCATCTTTTAGAATGGAGTTTGATAAATTGTCTTTAAATAAATCAAGATAGTTTTGATAAGAGATTTGAGTAGGAAATAAATCTTTAAAATGATATGCTCCAAGCTTTTTACTATAGACAATGTCATCACACTCTTTAACTGTATTTTCAATTGTTTTGGTACTTACATTACCACATACTTTTGCCAATTCATCCTTTGAACAGATTTTATTAAATAGTTGATTGTATATTATAGTTTTTCTTTTTTGCATAGACTTCCCTTTGTATATGAAAGTATAATATGATTTCTATTTAT
>JAHZJZ010000140.1 GCA_022600655.1 Campylobacterota bacterium
TAAACCCAATACCCTAATGATGTCACTTAAACTCTCAAATGACCAAGAGCGACTTAAGCGACTTTTAAAAAATGAAGCATTTTCAGATGAGGTCTACCTCAAACTCTTTAAGATGTACGACTGGGGAGTAGATGGTGTCTATGAAAACGATGAAAATCGTGATGTAACCATCACCTTTGTAGAACGGTTCTTTAGACCCGATGGATTTCGTGACCCTGCCATGGTCTATTCACCGATTACCCTCTCAAATATCGCACGAGATGCTAAAACAGCAGATATCATCGATGCCATGTTAACCATGCCAAACCATGAGATAAAACAGAGCCGTAAAGAGGATTTACGCCCTAAAAATCTACGTGAGATTGTGGCACTGAATCCTAACATTTCTCATGAAAGTATTCGATATCTACTAAGTTTTAATGATGATAGAATTAACAGTTTTTTAGCCTGTAATAATGCGATACGTATTGATGCTCAAGAGCTTATATTCCAAAAGGCCAATGAAGTTACCAAGCTTATGTTGACACAAAATGATAGTTTAGATGATAAACTTTTTATCGAGCTACTAAAGAGTGATGATGAGATAGTACAGTCACTCTTAACTTTCCAAAAGATTACAGCAGAGCGTTTAGAACATATTTTAGAAGCAAATTTAAGTTCAGATGTCATTGCACTTATGGGTGAAAATAGATATATAGGAGAGGTAGTAGAGAAGTTAATGGGTATAGACAAAGCGTTAGATTATGCTTTGGCTTCAAATGTACTTCTTAGTACCCAACAGCTCACAAGTCTCTATAAAACTTATGCTGATGAGTTGATGTTAGCACTGAGTTCAAACCCTAATTTAGATGTAGTATTAATAGAGCAGTTTTATAAGAGTAACAATGAAGAGGTTATTAAAAACTTAGCAGCTAATCCCTCAACACCAAAAGCGTTACTAGGAGAGCTGTGCGAACGAAATGAACACGACATCAATCGCTCTTTAGCTTTGAACCCATCGGTTGAGTTAGTCTACTTGGAGCAGTTTGCACTGGATTCTGAACTGATTATGTTGATGACACAGAACCAAACCTATTTAGCGAGTGTCAACTCTGCACATGTTGGGATGCGAAGTGATGATAGGTATTAAAGTTTTAGAGGATATATAGATGAAAGCACAAGAGTTAAAAAAGAGTTTAGATAAATTAATAACAAGTCAAATCCCCGTTTTTGTATGGGGAAGTCCAGGGATTGGTAAGTCGTCAATTATTAAACAGATAGCCAAAGATAAAGGGTTGGAGTTTGTTGATTTACGCTTGTCACTGCTTGACCCAACCGACTTAAAAGGAATCCCATTTTTTGATAAAGATAGCAATGAAGCTGTTTGGGCAAGTCCCAACTTTTTACCCAAAGTTCCCAACTCAAAAGGAATTCTCTTTTTAGATGAAATCAACACAGCTCCTCCATCGGTTCAAGCTTCAGCTTATCAATTGGTACTTGACCGAAAAGTAGGTGACTATGAACTACCAGAGGGATGGAGTATCGTGGCAGCAGGAAACAACGAGAGTGACCGAGGTGTGGTTTACCGTATGCCACCACCACTGGCAAACCGTTTTGTGCATTTGAGCATGGAGGTCAGTTTCGAGGACTGGAAAGCATGGGCATATGGTGCTGGAATTGACAGCTCTATCATCGCTTTTTTACACTACGACAGCACCAAACTCTTTGATTTTGACCCTTCTAAAAATCAGAAGAGTTTTCCAACGCCTAGGTCATGGGAGTATGTTGATAAGATTTTAGTTTCAGGTATCGAAAATAGTTTGCTACTAGAGACCATGAGTGGAGCGATAGGAAGTGAGAGTGCTACGGCATTTATAAGCTTTAGAAAAGTGATGAATCGTCTACCAAATATTGATGCACTATTGGCAGGTGAAGAGGTTGATGTTGAACATGACTCACAGGTTCTTTTCGCACTAATTGCAGGTATTGTAACCAATATCCGTAGCGTGGGCATTCTTGCCCACGAAAAAATAGATAATGCCCTAAAATTCTCACTAACCCTACCAAAAGAGTTCTCTGTAATGCTGGTCAAAGATATGCAACAAAATGGCATCAATGTAGAGGGGTCTGCTGTTTGGGAAGATTGGGTTGAGGAGTTTGCTTATTTGTTGGTGTAAAAGTTTTTAGTTATAATAAAAATATAGATTTTTAAAAGGTTAATGATGCAAACAATAATACTTCCTCAAATAGAGATAGATAATTCCATTTTATTGTCATTAAAATCGTCTGCAGATGAATTAGCATATAAGATGAAATTTTATACAGCTGTTGCTCTTTACCAAAAACGAAAGCTCTCTCTTGGTAAATCAGCAGAGTTTGTTGGTATGACAAGATTAGAGTTTATTGAAGCTTTAAATAAAGAAGATATACCAATTTTTGATTATTCCCAAAAAGAGATGAATGAAGTTTTTGATGATGCTAAGAGTTTATCAAAGATGTTTAAATGATAGTTGTTTCAAATGCTACACCTATTATTACTCTGGCTTCTATTGGCAAGATTGATATTTTAAAACACTTCTTTGATGAGGTTTATATCCCGAAAGCTGTTTATGATGAGATAAAATCAAAAAAAGCTTATGGATACCAAGAGATAGATGATGATTTTTTTCAAATTAAAACCATACATGACTCTTTTGCACAAGATATTTTACTTAATGACTTAGATTTAGGAGAAGCCCAAACAATTGTTTTAGCCAAAGAGTTAAATGCAGATATTGTTTTGATAGATGAGACCATTGGTTATAACATTGCTCGTTCTCAACAGCTTAATGTTAAACGAACACTTTCATTTTTAATTGTAGCAAAAGAGAAAGGTCTGATAAGTGAGGTTAAGCCACTTCTTGATGAGATGATAGAGAATGGTCGTTGGATTAGTAGTAAGGTTTATGGTGATGTTTTGGGGATTTGTGGGGAGGATTAATCACAATGGCAATAAATATAGTAGAAGAAGCATTAAAAGAAAATTTATTAAAA
>JAHZJZ010000141.1 GCA_022600655.1 Campylobacterota bacterium
CTCCCCTTATATTCTCTCTTTTTTACTTTTAAATATATTAAAAATATAAATTAACATAAAAAAACTATATTTCATCTTCCTTTTTGTTTAATTTTAATATAATTAAACAGTTTATGTTTTTATAGGTTTAGAGAACTGTTTAAAAGGAGATAGGTAATGATAGAGATGATAGCTAAGATAACGCTTTGGTTGGCAATAGCTTTACTTATTGGGGTAATGATAGGTTGGTTTATATCAAATATAATAAAAGAGAAAGAGAATTTTTTAGAGATGGAAACATTAGAAAAAAGTTTAGAAGAGAAAAGTAAAAAGCTTAGAGAGGTTGAGTCTCACGCTATTGGTAAAAAGTTACGTATCGATAAATTGATTGATGAAGGTATTGTTTGTCGTCATGAACTGTTACAAAAGTCAAACTTTTTAAGAAAAGCATCTGATGAACTCTTTAAAATACAAGATAAGTTAGAACATGTTCAAGTATTAGAGAAAGAGAAGAGCGAACTCCTTCGTAAAGTGTCCGAGCAGAACATTATGATAAATGAACAGAAGAGTGAAATAGCAGAGTTTGAAAAAGTTGTCATGAAGGCTGATGCGTTAATTGCTAAGCGTGAAGATAGCCAAAACAGTTCTACAGAACATGAGATGGAGTTTGAAGTTCAGAAGTTAAAAAAGCTTATTGATGAGCAAGAGAAAAAAATTGATTTTTATAAAAATGAACTTGAAGTCTCTAAAGAGTTAGAGCGTAAATCATTAAAAACGCATATCTATATGTCTAAAGATCAGTTTAATGAGATAGAGAAGCAACTGTTAGCCTATAAGCGAGAGAACGATGCACTCAAAGTTGCAACAAACCAACTTGAGAAATTTAATGTAGTAAAACAAGAAATATACAAGCCTACTCTTTTAGAGAAGTTAAAAAGTAGGTATTTTTATTGGAAAGAGGTAGCTACTGCTAAGCTTTTAATCAATAGTCATAGAAATGCAACAAAAGTTTAAAACAATTTGGGTATAATTCGCCCCTAATTTTAAAATATGAAGGACAGAAATGTTAGAAGGTATTACTAGAGAGAGTATCGGATCGGCTTCGGCAAAGAAGTTAAGACGAGATGGTTATCTAACAGCTAACATCTATGCAAATGGTGTAGAGAATATTCAAGCTGCGTTTAAAAGAGGTGACTTTGTTAAAGCTGTAAGAGCAAAAGAGGCATTAACATTGGCTTTAAAAGCTGGTGAGACAGAATTGAATGTTGTGATTCAAGAGTATCAACTACACCCAGTAAATGGTGATGTTGTACACGTTGACCTTAGAGTAGCTGTACCAGGTCAAGTGACAAACTTCCTTGTTCCAGTAGAAACAGTAGGAACACCAAAAGGTCTTAAAAACAAAGGTGTATTGGTTCAATCTAAAAAGAGATTAAAAGTTAGAGGGGCTATCGAAGATATGCCAGCTAAATTTGTTTTAGATGTTGAGGATCTTGATAGAGATGACTCAATTCTTATTAGAGATATTGAATCACCAGCAAACTGTCGTTTAATGGACAGACCAGATGTTGCTATTTGTGGTGTAATTAAAGCGAAGTAATGTTGTTAATCGTAGGATTGGGTAACCCTGGAACCCAATACGAAGATACACGTCACAATATCGGTTTTAAAGTCATAGAGGCTCTTGTCTCTGACTTTGGAGCTAGAGATGTATCTAAAAATGCCTTTCATGGCGAACTTTTTAAATCCAATGACATTTTATTGTTAAAACCTATGACCTTTATGAACCTATCGGGTAAAAGTGTACAGGCTGTAAAAAACTTCTACAAAATAGAGCTAGATGAGATTATAGTTATTCATGATGATATTGATTTACCATTTTCAGCACTGCGTTTTAAAAATGGTGGTGGACATGGTGGGCATAATGGACTACGTTCCATCGATGCGATGATAGGTAAAGAGTATAACCGTGTACGTATGGGTGTTGATAAGCCTGAACATAAAAGTCAAGTGGCTGACTATGTGTTGCATAGTTTTACTGCAGAGGAAGAGAAAGTGCTTGATGGATGGATAAACCATACAGCTACGGCTATCAAAGAGCTTAAGTCGAAAACACTAGAAGAGGTAAAGTCAAGATACTCTTTAAAAGCTTTTCAAGGTTAATAGATGCTCTTTAAGTATATTGCTTTTCACTATGTGAAAAATATGCTTATCGTCCTAATTGCCTTAACAGGACTTTTTGCTGGACTTGATTTCTTAATGACAGGAACATCACTTCCCTCTTTTAACATTAAAGTACTCTATATTTTTAACAAATGGCAAGAGTCTTTGAACCTTCTCTACCCTTTAGCTATTATTTTTGGGGGAATTTGGACGAAAATAAGTTTTATTAAACGTAATACTATGAGTGCTTTATATGCTCTAGGTGTCTCTAGGATTGAACTTTTTAAACCTTTTTTATTTGTCTCCTTAGTCACCTATTTACTCTTTACAGCATTGAATTTTACCTCATTTGCAACGGCTAAAGATACGGCTAAGTTATTAAAAAAAGGAGAGTATCAAGCTGAGTCAAGTAAAGATTTGTTTTTTAAATATGATAACAGTTTTGTCTATATTGCTTCTCTTTTTCCTTATGAGAAACGTCTTGAAAACCTCACACTCTTTAAACTTAAAGATGGTGTTGTTGTGGAAGTTCAAAGTGCTAAGAGAGCATTTTATACTGGTACAGCGTGGTTAGCCAAAGAGGTTACTAGAAAAATTAAAACCACTAATCAAGATGGAGAGAAAAAATTAAAAATCGAATACCTTGATGAACTTGTAACCCTAAAAGGGTATCAACCTAAGATATTAAACTCTATTTATGAACAAAAAGAGTTGACACTCTATGAGAGCTTTATGGCTAAAGAGCTTCTGAAGACTCAAG
>JAHZJZ010000142.1 GCA_022600655.1 Campylobacterota bacterium
AATCTACACAACGCTTTACAACTTAAACAACTCTATCAACTAAAAAATTTAGGATACAACTATACCGATGTTAAACCTTTCTCCTATGAGAGTCAAAAACAACTAGAGTTACCCCATAACTTAACAGAACTAAAACTACAGGCTCAAAACTGTCATCTATGTTCACTAAGTAAAAGTCGTAGTAACGTTGTATTTGGTGAGGGAAATGCTAATGCAGATATTATGTTTATTGGCGATGCACCTATAGAGATAGAAGATAACCAAGGAAAAGTTTTTCTAGGTCGAAGTGGAGAGATGTTAACCCTCATGATAGAAAAAGTCTTAGGTCTATCGCGTCAAGATGTTTATATAACGAATCTTTTAAAGTGTCATCCACTCGCTACACAAACGCTACATGAGTCGGCTATGCACAGTTGTAAAGCTTACCTGTTTAAAGAGATAGAGCTAATAAAACCTAAAGTGATTGTCACTTTGGGTGAGATGTCCTATCACTACTTAACCAATGATACTACGCCGTTAAAAGAGATTCGTGGCAATCTATCTTATAGAGGAGACTACACGATTGTCCCCACCTATCACCCTAATTTTTTACTTAAAAATCCTTCGTTTAAAAAAGAGGTATTCGTTGACTTGAAGAAGGTCAAAGGGTTGATTTAGCTATAATCCTACTATGAAAAAAACCTACGCATACAACCACCAACCTATACCCTTTAACTTTGAACAGACCATTGAACGATTTTATGTAGAAGAGATACCTCTTTTTAAGTTCTCAGATAAAGGCTCTAACCTCATCTTAAAAATCAAAAAGTCAGATATGAGTACCTTTAAACTCATTACTGTTATTGCCAAAGCGACTAGACTTGAACAGCGTGACATTGGGTATGCTGGGCTTAAAGATAAAAATGCGACTACCATTCAATACATCTCTATTCCTAAACAGTATGAGCAAGAGGTTATCAAAAATCTTACCACTGAAAAGATAGAGATTTTAGAGAAAAAGTACAGTAAGTTTCCTATTAAAGTGGGTCAACTCAAAGGCAATAAGTTTGCGATTATTTTAAATCAAGTAACAGCTGAAGCCAACCAGCAGATACGAGAAGTAGCCACACTAATGCAGGAGCAAGGGATACCAAACTATTATGGTTATCAGCGTTTTGGAGAAGATGCGAAAAGTTACCTTCAAGGTAAAGAGATAGCCCACTCAGGTAAAAAGCTCAAAGGTGCCAAAGAGAAGCTTCTGGTTTCAGCTTACCAGAGTCATCTCTATAATGGGTGGTTATCAAGCCGTGTCAATATCTCAAAAATAGTAGATGCCAACAGCGTAGAGAAAGCAGCTGAAATCTTATCCTATCCTAAAGAGCTAGTTGAAGTTTTAAAAAAACAACCACACTTTTTTAAACTTTTCATTGGTGATGATATGCAGTCATACCCTTATGGTAAATCTTATCCTATCCAAGACTTTAACTTAGCATCTAAAGAGTTTAGCAGCAAAAAGTCAAGTCCAACAGGTCTCATCTGTGGGTCAAAAGCTAAAAGGTCACTGGGTGATGCGAAACATTTAGAAGAGGAGTTTGACGATGAAGAGTTATACTCTCTAAAAGGAGATAGACGCTATGCATGGATATACCCTGAAGATTTAGCTTTTAGTTATGATGAAAAGAGACAACAACTAAGAGTTCAGTTCTATCTTCCTAAAGGTTCTTACGCCACCACGTTTTTAGAAGAGATAGGAAAACGAAGTTTAAAGCCTAAACCACTACATTAAGGAACCGTATGAAAAAATTTACCAATCCTCTATTTAATCACTTTAAGAACAGAACCCTACAAGGTCTCTTTTGGCTACTACCTATTGTTGCTATTGTGATGATTGTCTTTTGGCTCTATGAAAAGATTGATTTACTGGTTGAGAAGTTTTTTCATTTGGTGGGTTTTGCTCCTCAAAATCATGAGTTCTTATGGTCGATTGCTGTTCTGTTTATTTTTATCTTTATCATCTACATTATAGGGTATCTAGTTCAGACAAAACTGGCAAACCTCTTTGAGTCACTCTTTAAAGCCATACCTGGTTACACAACCCTTAGAGATGTTATTCAGATTTTTAACTCTTCTAAAGAGGGGGAGAACAGAGTGTTAGTCGTAGCAATTAAAGGGTTTGCCTATGATGGTTATAACATTGGACTAATGTACTCACAAAAAGAGAGCATTATTAAAGACCACTATACCGTTACGCTCTCTATGACCCCTATTCCCAATGGTGGATATATGTTTGAAGTACATAAAGAGAATATCTATGTATTAGAACATGCTACGTTTGACGATAATCTACAGTACCTGCTCTCTATGGGGGTTAAAAGTATGGCTGAGGTGTTAGAGGTAGAGCCTAAACATCTTGATGAGATGGTACCACTTAATGAGTGGTTAGAGAAGAGAAAAGCCTAGTCTTCTCCACTGCTTCCTTTTATCCACCCTGCATCAAAGGCTGAAACCAAAATAGGATTTTGTCGTTTAAACTCCTCATCATCAAAGACAAAACGAAAATTATCCATATAGTTGGTTAAAACCTCATAAGCATCACGAATCTTCTGAAACTTCTCCGTACTCCCCTCTGGCATATCGGGGTGATAGAGTCGTGATAGCTTTAAGTACTTCTTACGTACATGCTCTCTACTGGTCAAAGAGAGTAACTCTAAAGTCTCCACGGCATCTTTAAACTCACTTAGGCTAACTTGATGCATCGGTTCCTTTCTCTTCTAAATCAATCGCATACTTTTTCAGTGTATCTAAACTAATGTACTCCAAAATCGCCTGATGGGTTGAGTGTAAAAATATTTTTGGAGCCATACCATCTTTCATGGCTCTTATAAAATTACCAGCAGCCAAACACCAACTGTCTCCTGCTTTAATACCTTCAAATCCATATTGAGGTAGAGGAGTCGATAAATCATTACCTACACGTTTTGAGTAGGCTAAAAACTCTTCAGTCGCGTAGATACAAACCATATGCCAAGCAGGATTATCTATACCAGAATTACAAGAGCCATCTCTGTAGTATCCTGTCATAGGGTTCATACTACATGGCTCTAAAGGTTCACCAAAAACATTTAATGGTTTAAACATAACTATATCCTTTATAGACAACCGTCTATTATTTAAAGTTTTTATAACATATTTAGCTTAAATTGCTACTCTTTTTCTCTCTTGGCGAGTCTCTTTTCTAACTCTGTTACTTTTTCCAAAATCAAATCAATCTTTTTGTCCTCTTCAACCTCATGCTCTTTTTGCATTTTATTAATAAT
>JAHZJZ010000143.1 GCA_022600655.1 Campylobacterota bacterium
TCTCTTGACGGTTAATCTGAGCTTCATTATCAGTACTCTGCATATTGTACGATTTCATCTCAGCTTTATATGACTCTTTATTGTCATCAATTTTAGTATAGAGAGACTCCACATCAGCTCTAAGTTTCATAATTGAGTTAACAATGTTTGTGTTTTCAGCATAGAGTGAAGATGTCCCAATCATCCCACAAACTACTGTTGAAAGTACTATCTTTTTGTATCCGTTAAACATATCTACTCCAATGTAAAATTTTAATTTTTTATACTATAAAGATTTGGTAACGATAGAGTAACATTATGGTTACATATTGGTAACAGAGCAAGTAAGTGATGCTCAAATCTACTTTGTCAATTAAACTCAAAGTATGGTTATAATATGAGGTGTTAGATTCTATTTTTACTAAATCAAAAGTAGACCAGATATCTTGTAAAATTAGGAACCGATGGCTTTAGCCTCGTTACGTGAGGGACTAAAGTCTTCGATTCCAAATGAGTTTTACAAGAAGTCTACTTTCATAAACAGAGACTATTTACTGTTTCCAGAACCAGCATCGAAAAGTGTTTCAATGTCAGTTGCTGAGTCACCTGTAAACTTATCATCACTGCTAGACCCAGCCAGTGTTACCGAAGTAAATGAGGTGTTGTCAGCATCAAAGATACCAGCAGAGTGAATAGCACCCGCACCTTCAACAGAGTTGTCTGTTACTGTACCATTTGTAAAGTGACCACCGATACCATCTTTTTTAAAGTAGATACCACCCTCTTTGTTTGATTCAGTTACGGTGATATTAAAGCCATCAAAGGTTGCATGTGTTGTTCCAGACATCTCAATACCAGCATTACCCCCTGTTACGTTAATATTTAAGTTTTTAACCGTACCCGCATAACCATCATCAATGTCAAAGTAGTCATCGGTACAGTTGCTAATAGTAATATTTGTAAGCTCTACCGTACCACCCCAAATCTCAATACCATCATCATCCGATAAATCAACGGTAATGTCTTCAATAGTCGTATCACTTCCAACGCCTATCAGACTTAAACCATTAATCTCTTTATCTTGCTCCATGGTAATACCTGAGTTCAAAATCTTAACATGTTGAAGTGTTCCTGAGTCATCAGCCAAATCAGAGCTATCAGCTTCAAATTCAGAGTTAACTTCATAAGCTTTCACCTGTTCATTACCAGCTTTACCGATAATAACCAGTCCACCCCATTGACCAACCGCAGCTGTTTCACCATCTACTGCTTTTTCAGAAGTAAAGATGATAGGTTCACTCTCTGTACCTTTAGCAATAATTCTTGAACCTTTATCAACAATCATATAGGAGGTGGCACTTCCTGTTCCATCTTTACCTGCAATGGTAGTTCCTGCTTCAACCGTTAGCTTTACACCATCTTTAACCACGACTAGACCATCTAGTATCCAAATGGTGTCAGCTGTTAGTGTGTTATCGCTTGTAATGTCTCCACTCAGGGTTACTTTTTTCTTTTCACCTTCAACACTGTTTCCCTCACCAGCATCGAAAAGAGCTTTAATATCAGTTGCTGAGTCACCTGTAAACTTCTCATCACTACTGCTTCCTGCAAGAGTTACATTGGTAAATGAAGTGTTGTCACTGTCAAAAGCACCTTTAGAGTGAATCGCACCAGCACCCTCAACAGAGTTGTCGGTTATCGTACCATTTTTAAAGTGACCACCGATACCATCTTTTTTAAAGTAGATAGCACCCTCTTTGTCAGATTGAGTCATGGTAATGTTAAAGCCATCAAATGTTGCAGAGGTTGTTCCAGACATCTCGATACCAGCATTACCCCCTGTTACCGTTATATTTAGGTTTTTAACTGTACCTGCATAACCATCATCTACATCAAAGTAGTCATCAGTACAGTTGGTAACGGTTACGTTAGTAAGATTAACCGTACCACCCCAAATTTCTATACCATCATCATCCGATAAATCAACGGTAATATCCTCAACCGTCGTTCCCGAACCCACACCCACAAAGCTAAGACCGTTAATCTCTTTGTCTTGCTCCATGGTAATACCTGAGTTCAAAATCTTAACATGTTTAAGTACACCAGAGTTATCAGCCAAATCAGAGCTATCAGCTACAAACTCAGAGTTTACTTCATATGCGTTAACTTGTTCATTTCCAGCTTTACCAATAATGGTGATTCCACCCCATTGACCTACGGCAGGAGCTTCACCATTAATTGCTTTTTCGGAAGTAAAGGTAATAGGACTAGAAGCTGTTCCCTCAGCCATAATCTTAGCACCTTTATCAATAATCATGTATGAAGTGGCACTACCTGTACCATCTTTACCTGCAATGGTAGTTCCAGCTTCAATGGTTAGTGTAGCAGCATCTTTAACCGTTACGAGTCCATCTAGTATCCAGATTTTGTCAGCTGTGAGTGTGGTATTAGATGTAATGTCTCCACTTAAGGTCTGTTTTTCTAAAGTTACAGGGGTGTTGGTAGTATTATCGGCTGTGGTAGTTGGGGTATCTGTAGTCGTACAGTTTCCCTCATTGGTATAGATATAAACTTGATTAGGTGAGGTTTTATCTTGGTCAACACAACCAGTTATTGTTACTGTCCCCAAAAGTAACGTAGAGAGTGCAACAGTTTTTGCACTTTTCAGATTGTTTAGCACTTTTCTATATGTTGTAAGCATTTATACTCCAATGTCTTAAAAATTTATAAGAGCATGTTAGTATGAAATGGTAACGATAGAGTAACATTATGGTTACATATTGGTAACAGAGATTTGAACGGTTTTATCTTTAAACATGATAAATGAGATTATATTCTCAAGTGTTGAGTATTGTTGTAGATAGCTCAGTAAGAGCTATCTAACTTAGAAAAAAATCTACTTTACGTTACTTGCATCAGCATCAAAAATTGCTTCAATCTCTGTAGCACTTCCACCATTTTCAGCATCGTTTGTGAATTTATCATCTGCACTTGAACCCGTAAGCGTTACAGAAGTAAATGAAGTGTTAGTAGCATCAAATGCACCTCTTGAGTGAATCGCTCCAGCACCTTCAGATGAGTTATCTGTTACTGTACCATTTTTAAAGTGACCGCCGATACCATCTTTTTTAAAGTAGATACCACCCTCTTTGTTTGATACATCTTGTACAATGGTAAACCCATCAAATGTAGCAGCAGTAGTTCCTGACATCTCTATACCAGCGTTTCCTGAGTTGGTAGCAGTTTGATGAATATCAAGACCTTTAACCGTTCCTGCATAACCATCGTCGATGTCAAATTGATCATCGGTACACTCTCTTACTGTTACGTTTGTAAGATTAACTGTACCACCCCAAAGCTCTACACAGTCATCATCTGATCTCTCAACGGTAAGGTTTTCAATAGTCGTTCCTGAACCAACACCTACAAGGCTTAAACCGTTAATCTCTTTGTCTTGAGCCATGGTGATTCCTGAGTTAAGAATCTTAACATGCTTAAGGACACCAGAGTTATCAGCCATATCAGAGCTGTCAGCTTCAAATTCAGAATTCACTTCGTATGCTTTAACCTGATCATTACCCGCTTTACCGATGATTGTAAGTCCACCCCATTGACCTACCGCACCAGTTTCACCATCAACAGCAACTTTTGTAGAAGTGAAGATAATAGGAGCAGCTTCTGTTCCCTCAGCCATAATCTTAGCACCTTTATCAACAATCATATATGAAGTAGCACTACCTGTACCATCTTTACCTGCAATAGTAGTCCCAGCTTCAATAGTTAATGTAGCACCATCTTTAACTACTACTAAACCATCAATAATCCACGTTTTATCAGCGGTTAATGTGATGTCTGATGTAATATCACCACTGAGTGTATCACCTGCTGGTGTTGTACTATTGCTTGGTGTTTCTGTTGCTGCAGGAGTCTCTGTTGCTGTTGGAGTTGAAGAGTCAGAACCTCCACCACAACCTGTGAATGTTAGTGCAGCAGCTGCTGCTAGTGAAAGAATAATTTTTGTTGTCATTGTTACGTCCTTTGATATGTTTGATGTCGAAACTCTAACACAGGCTGATAACAAAGTAGTCA
>JAHZJZ010000144.1 GCA_022600655.1 Campylobacterota bacterium
ATTATTTAAAAATATTAAAAATTATCTCTAAAGCCGAAACTTTAGGAAGATTTGGTATTGTTGCATCCAAATGAACAGTAAGGTATACATATTATGGAAAAAAGATTAGATGTCATTGACCTTTTTTTAAAGCTATTGAGTGCAGAATCAATTACACCTGATGATGGTGGGTTATTGACTTTTATTGAAAATTATTTGGCTGATTTTGAGGCAACATGGGTAAATGAGGGTGGAGTTAAAAACCTTTTTTTAACCAAAAAATTCTCAGAAGGAAGTCACCTCTGTTTTGCAGGTCATGTGGATGTGGTTCCTGCAGGTAAAGGGTGGGAGACTAATCCTTTTGTACCTGTGATTAAAGAAGGATACATCTATGGACGTGGAACTCAAGATATGAAAAGTGGTGTAGCAGCTTTTGTTCAGGCTGTACGAGACATGAACAGTGACTTTTCAGGTCGTCTATCATTGCTTTTAACTTCCGATGAGGAGGGCGATGGAACGTATGGAACACAGATTGTTCTAAAACACCTCAAAGAGATAGACCTTTTGCCAGACTATTGTATTATCGCTGAACCTACTTGTGAAGAGCAGTTTGGTGATGCCATTAAGATAGGACGACGAGGGTCTATAAATGGGTATTTAACCCTAAAAGGTGAACAAGGACACGCTGCTTACCCTGAAAAAACAGTCAATCCTGTTCATGATATCGCTTCTATTTTAGGATACATTGCAGGGCATGACCTTGATAATGGTGATGATGATTTTGCTCCAAGTAAACTGGTCATTACGGACATACGAGCTGGTATGGAGGTAACCAATGTTACCCCACATGAGTTACGTATGATGTTTAATGTACGAAACTCCACAAAGACTACCAAAGAGAGTGTTGAAGCCTATATGCACGATGCCTTTGAGGGCTTAGAGTATGATTTGATTTTACAGCAAGGCTCTTACCCTTTTGTAACCAATCATGACTCAGTAATTGTTCATCAACTTAGAGAAACGATACGAGAAGTAACGGGGGTTGAAACCAAACTCTCTACGGCAGGAGGTACCAGTGATGGGCGACATATCGCTCCTTATGGTATCGAAGTTGTGGAGTTTGGTGTCATCAATGATAGAATCCATGCCATAAATGAACGAACTTCTATAGAAGAGGTGGAGAGTCTTTATAAAATTTTTGTTAAGATGGTGGAAAGATTTGTTTATTAACATCTTTTTCAAATGAATGTTAGTAAATGAAATATAAGGATATAAAATGATTGAAGCGAGAGAAGAAATCACAAAAGAAGAGAGTAGGGAAGCTGAGTTTAATTTAGACGAAGTTAAAGCACATATTGAAAAACTGCTTATGGTCTATCGTACCAAAAAAGATGAGTTAGAGTGGGCTGATGATGATTGGGAAGTGAGTGAAATTCAAGAAGAGTTAGACAGTTATGCTAAAGATATTCGTGAATTAAAATTAAAAGTACGTGAGTACGAACACGCACAAGCGTAAATTGATTTCAAAGTTTAGCGATTAGATGTACAGACGACCCTCATTAACTGAATATGTAATTGCTAGACTGGTTACTATTATTATTTTTGTAACCATAATCTACTCATTAATTATTACCCTTGTACCTTTAGAGCTTCAAACTAGAGGTTTTCACATAGTACTTTTTGTTTTGGCACTTTTATTGATTTTAGGTTCAGTCTATATTGGGGCTAAACGGGTAAAAGGGGAGCTCAAAATTGTTGCACGTTACCTCTCTGGTGTAGAAGATCATGAGAGTGTCAATCGTAAAGCACACTTTTTTACCCAAGAGTTTGAAAATATTAATATAAAATTGATTGATATTCTACGGATTATGAAGAAAAAAGAGTTAAAAAAACGAAAATACACGGCTAAAATAAAACTCAAAAATCGTCAACGCTCTGATATGCTTTCGGCTATTGCTCATGAGTTTAGAAATCCTATTGCGGCAACCATGGGGTATGCTCAAACACTTAATGATGACGATGAAATCCCCCCAGTACTTCGCAAAAAATTCTTAGGTAAAATCTATAATAATGGTCAAAAAATTGAAGAGTTACTGAGTCGACTTCTACTCTGGAATCGTTTTGAGAGTGGAGAACAGAAAATCCAGTTAAGCAGTTTTGATATGCAACTTTTAGTTAAGGATGTTATCTCTAACCTAGAAGAGAAGTATAAAAACCGTGAGATTATAGTCAATGAAAAGAGCGTAAGAGTTAAAGCCGATAAAGCTCTTATGGAGATTGTGATTAAAAATCTTATTGAAAATGCACTGAAGTACTCTAAGGAGCCTGTACAGGTACAGATTGATGAACATAGCATCTCTGTTATCGATAAGGGTGTAGGAATCTCAGCAGAAAATATTGATAAAGTAACTAAAAAATTTTTCCGAACCGACGAACACTCTTGGGACAACTCTATGGGACTGGGTTTAGCCATTGTCAAACAGATTTTAAAACTACACGATACTTTCTTAGAAATTGAGAGTGAAGAGCATGAAGGGTCTACTTTTTCTTTTCAGATATAATCAATTTTTCTTACTAATACTATTCATGATACTTTATAACATTTTTAAACATTAAAAAAATGAGAATAATAGTTATATTTATATTCTTTAATTAAACAATACAATTGTATTTAATCAAATTTTCGTGCAAAAAATGCTAGTATACATCCATTAGTAAAAATTATTTTACTGCATTAAATAGAATTAATATGTAGTAATAATAGTTATAACTTAAATAAATAGGAGGAAGCATGAAGTTAGGTTTTTTAGTTGATCTTAACCTTTGCATGGGTTGTAAAGGGTGTGAGATTGCCTGTAAAGTTGAAAATGAAGTGCCATTAAGCTCGTGGCGTTTGCGTGTAAAATATATTGATATTGGGACATTTCCTGATACCTCAAGGAGTTTTACACCATTAAGATGTAACCATTGTGAAAATGCACCATGTGAAAGAATCTGTCCAGTATCAGCACTACACTATTTAGATAATGGGATTGTAAATATTGATAGTGACAGATGTATCGCTTGTGCAGGTTGTATTATGGCGTGTCCTTATGGAGCAATCTATATGGATCCAGAGTCAAATACAGCTGATAAATGTACTTACTGTGCTCATAGAATTGAGGGTGGAATGATGCCAGCATGTGTGGTTGCTTGTCCTGTTGAAGCAAACATATTTGGTGATGTTGAAGATGAGACTTCACATATCTCAAGATATATTATGGAGCATCAAGGTGCTGTTCAAGTTAGAAAACCTGAAAAGTTCACTGATCCTAAACACTACTATGTAGGTGGTGGTAATAACACACTTAACCCTCTTGCACATGAGAGAATTGAAGGGTATGGACTCTTTACCAACATTACTACATTGAAGCATGTAGGTGATCCAAATCACTCTATGTTAGATAGATTTAATCCATTTGGACATGATGAAGTAGATAATGATAGTTTTATGGACTTTGAACAGCAGGGTCAAGATAGTAAGAATGAAAAAGGAGGTCACTAATGGATCACGGTACAGCTATAGAAGCAACCAAAGCCGTCGTAACGCTTGATGTTGCACTCCCAGGTATTATTTGGGGTTGGATGATTACCCTTAACATGTGGGCAAAAAGTATTGGTACAGGAGTTATTCTTGTGGGTGCTTTCCTTCTTTACAGACATAAAAAAGATGAAATGCCTAATCTTAGATGGATGATGCCACTGATTTCATTTATCGCACTAAATGTCTTCTTATTCTTTACATTAATAGACTTGCACCAACCATTACGAATGATTAATATCTTCATTCACCCACACTGGTCATCAGCGATTACCGTTGGAGCATGGATGGCGACCATCTTTACAGGTATGATTACTTTAATGATGCTTATTAGTCTGCTAGACGCATTCCCTGACTGTAGAAGACACTGTGATGTTGCTAAAAAAGTTAGAGCTAAGAGTGATTTATATGAGAAAATCTTCCCATTTGCAGTTGTTTTAGCTGTTCCAGTGACACTCTATACCGCTGTTATTATGGCAGAGTCTAGTGCTAGAGAGTTATGGCAAGCACCAACAGAGCTTGTACAGATGCTTATGGCTGCCTTTATGGTAGGAAGTGCTATATTGATTCTTATCTCTGATAAGTGGTCAGCAGAGGCTAGAAAAGATTTGGCTTTAGTATTGGCAATCTCAGTGTTCTTCTCGTTCTTGATGTATATGGGTGAGTATTTCTTCTCATTTAAATCAGCTGAAGCAGAAGTGACACTTACTTATGTTCATGCTGGTGGAGCTTATAATATTCAGTTCTGGATTGCTATGGTTCTAGGTTTCATTGCACCATTCTTTATTGCAATGGGTAGCTTAAAAGAAGAGAACAGAACAATGATGAAGTTTGCTGCTGTAACAACATTGATTGGTCTCTATTTGGCTAAAGATGTATGGCTTAAAATCCCACAATTGTTACCGTTAAGTTAAGGAGATAAAATATGGTTAAGAAAATGAATAAAACAGAATCTTCTTTCTTTGAGAGTAGAAGAACATTTTTAAAAGGAACAGCTTACACCGTTGCTGGTGCAGCTGTAGCTAAAGGGGTATTTTCTACAATCGTAGATACACCTGCTTTTGCTGAAGAGGCAAAGTTTACCTCAACACCAGAGAGTTTATCTTTCTACCCACCACATGAAGAGTGGGATAGTTTTACAGAGCTTGATGGACATGATTGGAAAAGGGGTGGAACACTAAGAAATGGTGTTTCTAGTGCTGAAAACCCAGATGGAATTAAAGCAACTGAATATATGTTGGTTCCAACTTCATGTTCAAACTGTGAAGCTTCATGTGGACTTACTGCATGGGTTGATATCGGTACTTATAAAGAGACTAAAAATCCAAAAGATTTAAAAGTTAGAAAGTATATGGGTAACCCACTTCACGCAGGAAGCCGTGGACGAAACTGTGCTAAAGGGTACGCAACTCAATCACAAATGTATGATCCAGATAGAATCCCTTTCCCACTTAAAAGAGCTCCAGGTTCAAAAAGAGGTGAAGGTAAGTGGGTAAGAACCACTTGGGATGAAGCGATGAAAGAGATCGGTACTAAGATGCATAATACCCTTAAGCAGGGTGATGAGATGTCGAAAAAACTCATTATGTATCATGTAGGTCGTCCAAATGAGAATGGTTTTGGTCACCGTGTACCACACTCAATGGGTTGTGATGGGTATGATTCTCACACTAACATCTGTTCTGCAGGTGCTAGACAAGGTACAATTCAGTGGGCAAACGATGATAGAAATTCACCAGATTGGTCAAATGCTAACTTGATTTTCTTACAATCATCTCACGCAGCTGATGCAGGTCACTACTTCCAACAGGCTGCTGGTAGAATTGCAGATGCTAGAAAAAGAGGGGCTAAACTGGTTGTTATGGATCCACGTTTATCTAACTCAGCTGGTATGGCAGACCTTTGGGTTCCATGTTGGCCAGGTACTGAGACAGCTCTTTATCTCTATCTTGCAAACAGAGTGCTTCATGAAAAAGGACTAAATGGTGAAGATTTAGTAAACCATGCATTTGTTAAAAACTGGCTCAACTGGGACAGATTGATGGCAAATAAGACTCAGTTGGCTGTTCTTAAAGATAAAGGTTATATTAAATCTATTCCTCAAGGTGAGAGCTATGAAGACTTCATTAAGATGCTTCAAGAGATTTATAGTGTTTATACTCTTGATTTCGTAACCAAAGAGTGTCGAATTGAAGCTAGAATCGTTGAGAAGCTTTACGATATGTTTATCGATGCAGGTGACAGAGTAGCAACGTATATCTGGAGAGCTGGACCAATTGCACACCGTGGTGGTTGGATGATTGCTCGTTCTGCATTCTTCCCATTGGCTCTTCGTGGAGCAATGGCTGGTGATAAAGGTGGAGTAGGTATGCACCACTGGCATGTTATCTCTGTTAACGGTAAGGGTGACAAAGCTGCAGTTGCAGGTGAGAGACCTCCTAAAGTTGATGTATGGAATGAGATTGCTTGGCCACCTGAGTATCCGTTAAGTTCATATGAGATGAGTCATATTATGCCTCACCTACTTATGGATGATGCATGGAGAAAAAAATGGAATGACAAAGGGCTAAATGTTCCTGAGAAGTTAGCTGTTTGGATTCCTCGTATGTATAACCCAGTTTGGATTAACCCAGATGGATTTAGATGGATTGAGGCTCTTAAACGAGAAGATAAGATTGAGATGTCATTTAACCTCTCTCCAACTTGGTCAGAGACCAACTGGTACTGTGACTATATTTTACCAACAGGTTTAGCTGGTGAGAGACATGACCAACACTCAGAAGCAACACAACCATCAAGATGGTTAAGCTTTAGACAACCAGCACTTAGAGTAGCACTTGAAAAGATGGGTTGGCAACCAAAAGACCCTACACGTGCAACACTTGAAGCTCACATGGCATCAGGTCTGGGTGAGATTTGGGAAGAGGTAGAGTTCTGGGCAAACATTATGGTTCATCATGTTGACCCTGATGGATCTCTTGGTGTTAGAAAGTACTGGGCTTCAAAAGAGGATCCAAGTAGAGCCGTAACCATTAGAGAGTGGTACCAAGCAGCGTTTGATAAGTTACCAAACCTTAGAAAAGCAGCGAAGAGTAAACATGGAGAGAGTCAATACCCTAACTACGAGTTAATGAGAGAGATGGGTACATGGTTAGAAGAGGACAACATCTATAAGCCACAAGAGAGACCACTTAAAAAAGTTGGTGACACTTATATTGCTCACGGTCATGAGTATAAAGAGAGTGACGTAGAGAAAGATGAGTTTGGTGCATTGTTGGTTGATGATGGACATGGACATAAACACGCGATTGGTATTGAGATAAATGGTGAAGTGAAACAAGGGTTCCACACTTTAAGTAAAAAGCTAGAGTTCTTCTCTGAGTGGTTTGCTGAGTGGAAGTGGCCTGAGTATGCTATACCTATCTATCCAACAAGTAAAGAAGAGCGTAAAAAAATGGTTCACGTTGTTTCACAAGTTCACCATGACTTTATGGAAAAAGAGAATGAATTTGCATTGAACACGGTATTTAGATTACCATACAACATTCATACCCGTTCTGTAAACTCTAAACACCTTATGGAGATTTCTCAAAACCATAACCCAGTTTGGATTAACACAGCAGATGCTAAACGAATGAACATTAAGCAGGGTGATGCGATTAAAGTAACCATCTCTGATACGGTTTCAGGACTAGAGTCTGGTTACTTCATCGCGATGGCTGTTCCAACAGAGGCGACTATGCCAGGTGTACTCGCTAACTCACACCATGCAGGGCGATGGAAGCTTAAAAATGCTATTGATATCCCAGGATTTAGCCATAAGTTAGGTGTTATGGGTATTGGTGCTCCACTTTACGATATGACTATGGATGGTAAAATCGGTACACTCAAACCTACTCAAGGAATTGACGATGGTGTTATGGAGAATCGTGACTCTTGGCAGTTTAAAGAGTACAACAAAGATCTTGATAACATCTGGTGGGACGGACTAAGTGGTTCATGGCAAAATGCTGTAGCCCCTTCACACCCAGACCCGATTGCTGGTAACCATGCATGGCACCAAAAAGTAAGTATTGAACTTGCTGGAAAAGGTGATCAGATTGGTGATATCTATGTTAACTATGAAAACAACATGAAAGTCTACCAAGCATGGAGAGACAAGTTAACAAGACCACTTGATTCAACCGATACATTAAGAAGACCAAAACATATTAAGAGACCAGCTGTGCCTCTTTCTCATAAAGCTTACTCTGTTAAACTTACAGACTAGTTTTTCTTCAAATCGTGGGCAGGAATGCCCACGTTACATATTTCTCTCTACCCTTTTTTAACTCAATACTTTAAGTTTATTTTAATATTATATTACTTTAAAGAGTAATTTTAATAAATTTTAAAGGATATCAATTGTGGAAAAAGAAAAAAAATAGCTATGATATTACCGATGTTAATTATGATGGTGGTGTAGAGTATGGCTCTGAGATTCACCATGTTACAGTACGTACCAATCAAATCATGTGGGATATGATTAAA
>JAHZJZ010000145.1 GCA_022600655.1 Campylobacterota bacterium
ACCGTCTATGGTGATGAGGGTGTACGTGGTGTTGAGGCTGCTAGTATGAAAAATCTTTACTTAAAAATAGAGAAAGAGAACTTCTATGCAATGCATGGTGATTACCAGACAGGCTTTGACGATATGGAACTCTCTAAATACACCCGAGTACTCAATGGACTCAAAGGAGAGTATAGAGGAGATAGGTTTGAGTTCCAAGGATTTGCCTCTGACAGTGACCAGAGTTTTGTCAAAGATGAGATACCAGGAGATGGAACTTCAGGACTTTATAGGTTAAAAAATCAAAATCTCATTATGAACTCTGAGACGGTAACCATTGAGACTAGAGATAGATACCAAAATGATGAAGTACTTAAAACTGAGACCTTAACACGTTTAGTAGACTATAACATCGACTATAGTGATGGTACACTCTATTTTAAGAGACCTATATTTAGCCAAGATGAGAACTTTAACCCCATTCACATTGTGGTGAACTATGAACTTAAGTCTCAAACCAACAGTAAAACAGGAGGGGCTAGAGGGTCGGTGAAGTTCCTTGATGACAGATTAAAACTCTCTGGAACCTACCTACATGAAGATTTAGGTGAACTCAATGCCAAGTTAGCCAGTGCCGATATGCGATTTAAGGTCGGTGATGTAGGTGAACTAGAAGTAGAGATTGCACAGAGTCAACATAGTGATAACAATGAGAGTGGTCAAGGAGTCAGGGTAGAGTATGAACATAATGGAAAGGACCTCTATACCAAAGCCCATTATAAAAAAGTAGACCAATCATTTGGACTTAATCAACAAAGCAGCAGCGAGACCGATTTGGAGAAGTTTGGTGTAGAGAGTCGATACATGCCAAGTAACAACATTGATGCTGTGGCAGAGGTTTACCGTCATACCGTACTCTCCACACAGACACAAAGTGATGTCGCAGAGGGAAGAGTCGAGTATAAAGGTGATGAAATATATGCAGAAGGAGGTTATAGATATAGTGATGTAGAGGGTGAAAAAAACCAACAATTAATAGGAGGCTTAGGGAAAAGCTTCTTTGGTGATACAGTAACCCTAAGAGCCAAACATGAGGAGAGTATAAATGAATCAACCAGTGAGGCGTTCCCCGACAGAACGGTCGCAGGAATAGACCTTAAGGTCTATAATGAAAATGTCATTTTTGCAGAGCATGAACGACAAAAAGGTGTAGAGAATCGAAATCTTTCACGGGTCGGGGTACGAGCCGAACCGTGGAGTGGAGGAAGGGTTCAAACCAGTATGAACCAAGAGACAAATGATGGGAACAGAGTCTTCTCTACGGTGGGCATACAACAAAGTATGAAATTAAGTGATGCACTTAGTATGGACTTCGGTCTAGATCAAAGTGATACGGTCGATGGGAATACTTCCGATGACTTTACAGTGTACAGTGCCTCTTTAAACTATAACTTAGATAGCGTATCATTGAATCTAAAGGGAGAGTATAAAGATACCAACTTGGATGACTCATGGGGAGTCTCAACGGCAATATTTAGTGAAAATGAGAACGGCTTAGAGGTTATGGCTGGGGTGGATTATATAGTTTCAGACTCACAAAACAAAGGGTTATATGCCAAACTTTCAACGGCATATCGTCCGCAGTTTTCTGACTATGTAATATTGAATAAGTTACGCTATATAGATGAGCGTTCAGCAGGTCTAGCAACACGTAAGATTGTTAATGACTTCAATGTAAACTATAAAGCAAGTGAGGTACTTGGGTTCTCGGCTTACTATGGTATCAAAGATGTCATAGATACCATAGATGAAGCAGAGTATAGAGGTTTAATCGGACTAACAGGTCTAAGTGTGATATATGATATCGCAGGAAATTTTGATGCCATGTTATATGGAAATATTCGTGACAACTATGAGGGAGGTCAACAAGAGTACAACAACGGCGTTGCTCTTGGGTGGAACTTCTACCACAATATGGTAGCAACAGTAGGGTATAACTTTGAAGGGTTTAAAGAGAATGATTTTGACTCAGGAACAGAGACAAAACAGGGAGTCTATTTGGACTTCAAGATGAAGTTTCAGTAGGATTAAGTTAAAGAGAATATAGCGAATCGGTTCCTTATATGCAATCTGCATACTCGGAATCGGCGTGTTCACACCCGAACTATTTCATGCAAAAAAAGCTTAAGGGTTTAAACAATCTTTAAACTACTCAAAATCTTTCAAGGCATAAGCATAAGCCTCATCAAAACTCATAATCTTACCTTGATGCTCTTGCACAAAACGTCTGGCTGACATACGACCTTCAAAAGCATATTTACTTAGTCCTGACATGGTTCCTCGTACATCAGAACCTACCACATACGTTGCCTCTTTAACATCAATGAATTTTAGAGTATCAACAGCGACTACTTTCATCTCTTTGACATCACTTTTTTTATTGGTTTTATCATCGACTAAACAGTGAATAGAGCAGTACTGTTTAACTTTACCATTGGAAGTTGCAGCATGATTGCTTTTGTAAAACATTGGTAATTTCATACCACACTCAGGACAAGCATGTTTATGCTCTCCTGTCTGTAATATCACTGCTTGTTCCATCGCTACACTTTGGAAACGTTCAGATTTTACCACTTTAGGTTTGACCTCATCACTCATACATCCAGCAAAGATTAAAGCAACTATAGAAAGTGTTACTATTTTCTTCATACTTATCCTTTAAAATTGATACTTAGCATTCAGGTACATATATCGTCCTGGTTCATTGATTAACATTGTATCAGAGCCATCTGTCATTAAAATTAAATCTTTATAGGTATTGGTGGTTGCATAAGTTTTATCAAACAGATTGTCCACTCCTGCTGTAAACACTAAGCCACTGTCAAACTCACGTCTTGTTTTAAGATTGACCACACCATACCCAGCAAGTTCTTGCTCACCATTTTCACTGTCTATGGCACTCCACTTATCAACAGCTATCAGCGACAACTCTACATTACCATAGTCATCATAATCATACATCATTGAAGCGTTAAATTTTAGTGGGGTAATCTCTGCTAAATCTTTATCGGTCTGCCCTGTTGCCAAGGTATCTTTTTCACCTTTTTTATATGACAATCCTGCATCTACAGCCAGAGCATCGGTCACAAGGTACGAGCCACTAAGTTCAGCTCCATAAATCGTTGCATCGATATTCTCAAAGTTATTTTTCTTGACACTGCCGTTATAGTAGATATAGTCTTTAAGTTTAGAGTAAAATGTTTTAACTTTAACTTTTCCATTTCCATAATATCGCTCTAGCCCCACATCAAGCTCATAGTTGGTGGTTTGATTTAAGTTTGGATTACCATTAACAACTCTTACTGCTGGTTGTACGGTAGTATTATACTTCACATTATACAACTCTCTAGCATCGGGAACCCTACTTGATTTTCCTAAACCTGCAAAATATTTGGTATTACTATTGGCATTATAAGTGGCAAAGATATTGGCTGAAAAGGCTTGGAAATCCGTATCATTTTCAGTTGTAGATTGTGTCTCTATAGAGGTATCATCATATCTAGCCCCTACTTCCACATCAACCTTACCAATACTTCGTTCACACTTGACAAAAACACCAACATTTTGAGTATCAACATCGGCTATACTCTTCCCTATGGTTTTAACAGGGGCAGAACCATCAACGGTGGTTACCACATATTTACCATCCCAGTTACGTTTACTGGTATCGACTCCATAAGTGATATTACGACCAAATGCATCGACGTTGTTTTTAAGCTTAATCCCTGTCATATCAGTCGTAAGGTGATGGGTCATATACTTACCTGTTTTAACAGGAACCATTCTATATTTGGTACTCATAGGGTGGTCAACTTGTGAGTTATAAACCTGAAAATCTAACTTTTTAGAAAATCGAGACAAATCAGTAATAGAGTACTCTAAATTCATAATATCACTGTCATCCCACAGTGCATCCATTTTACTTGACGGGTAGAGAATATCTTCACTTCGGTTCGCCGTATAACTGAGTCTCAACTCTTGGTTATCAGCCACATCAACAAAAACTTTTCCCATATACATGGTCTTTTGAAAGGCATCCATACCTTTATGTACTGGAGCGTAGTTGAATCCACCAAGAGCTGTTCCCTGAGTATAGTTACTTAACTGTTCTGCAAAGTCATTACCATCACCATCTTCATACTGTTCACCCTGCTCTGTTGAAGCTGAGAACATCATTTTAACCCTGTCCGTTCCCCCACTAATGGTTCCAGACGCTTTTTTGTACCCAAACGAACCAGCATTTAGACTCAACTCTCCACTAAGCTCTTTGGTTGGTTTTTTAGTTCTAACTTTTATAGCTCCACTAAGTGTTCCAAACTCCTCCACATCAAAAGGTCCTTCACGTACCTCTACCTCATCTATCGCATGGGTTACCACATGTGAAGTTGGTGGATCCATTCGGTTCACACAAGCACCACACACTTTAGCTCCATCGATAATAACGTTGATATTATCTCTCTTTTGCCCTCTTAAAATAATATCATTGGCAATTCCACTTCGACGTATGAGTGAAACCGATGGAATCTTTCTGTTTAATGCTTCAGCCAAATCAGCACTCTTAACCTCTTCCCCACTTACATTTTG
>JAHZJZ010000146.1 GCA_022600655.1 Campylobacterota bacterium
ACCACCAGCATACAGAGTTGAGGCAATGAACTATGAAGAGTTACGTGAAATATCTTTACAATTTGATAGTTCTTTACCGATTTATATCGCTTCACGAAAAAAAGTAACAGAAAAACCTTCCTCTTACAGTGAAGAGGAGATTTTAGAAACAATCAAAAAACGTCCGTTAACTTCAGAAGATATTGATGTACTGTTTGATGAAAAAAGTAAAGAACTGCTTCACAATATGTTAGAAAAAAAGCAACTTATTTTAGTAAACAGTAGTGGTTATGATTTTTTTGTTTCTAATAGATAAAAATTAGCAAAAAACTCTTGACATTTGAGAGTTTTTTGTCTATAATCGCACTCCAATTTAATTGGTAACTGTTCCGGATTAGCTCAGTGGTAGAGTAGATGACTGTTAATCATTTGGTCGTTGGTTCGAATCCAACATCCGGAGCCACCTCTTATAAATCATATTTTTATTTTTAATCTCAATTAACACCTATTTAACAGACTATTGATATAATTATTACCTTTAAATAAGGAGAGAGATATGTTTATAAAAAAAATACTTCAATTGACAGCCATTTTACTTTTTTTACTAATACCAATTCATGCTGATGAGATGTTCTCTAAAGTCGCTTTAGGTGAACCTGTACTTATTCAGGAGGGAGCTAAAAAACATTGGTGTCCTACTTGTGGAATGTCTTTGAAAATTTTCTATAAAACCTCTCACGCTAAAGATAAAAAACAGTTCTGCTCTATGCGATGTTTGATTGTGGACAGACATGAGCATAATGGTAGTTTTGATAAGGTCCAAGTAGTAGATGCCAAAACCGAAAAATTAATCCCTGCCAAAAGTGCTTTTTATGTAGTAGACTCTGAAATTATGGGAACCATGACCAAGGTTAGTAAACTTGCTTTTACTAGTAAGAAAGATGCTGAAGCATTTGTCGAAGAGTATGATGGTGAAATTGTAGATTTTGAAAAGGCATTGAGTTTAGCAAAAGCCTCTTTAAGTTCAGATATCGCCATGACCAATGCTAAAAAAGAGAAGAAAATCTATCCAATGGGTGAGAAAATATTTAAAAAGATGTGTCAACAAAACATTGACCTCTCAAAATACCAACAGATTAATGAACTAAAATCAGCTATTAAAAGTGATAAACTCTGCAAACCTCTAAAAGGGATGCGATTTCAAGCACTCTCTTTGTATCTATGGGAAGTTAAACGGGTAGAGACTTTAGGTCAGAGTGTTGAGATAGTTAAAGTTACCAAAGAGGAGAAATGTCCAGTCTGTGGGATGTTTACCTATAAGTATCCTAAGTGGGCAGCACAGATTTTTTACGGTGAAAAACACTACTCATTTGATGGTGTTAAAGATTTGATGAAGTTTTATTTTGACCCTCTTCGATGGGGTAAATATGAGAACTCGAACCAAGAAAAGATTACCAAAATATTGGTAACTGACTACTACACACAAAAAGCTATAGATGGAACCAAAGCTTACTATGTCATTGGTTCAGATGTATTGGGACCTATGGGTAATGAGTTGATACCTTTTGAAAAAGAGGCAAATGCTAAGACCTTTTTAAGTGACCACAGTGGTAAATCTATAATTAGGTTTGATAAAATAGTCGAAAAAGAGGTTTATAAACTGGATGAATAGGAAAAGTGTTTATCTTTTTTATATCTTTGTAGTTGTTTCTACACTGTTGATAGGAGAGCTGTTTTTTCTAAATTTAAATAACGCTATGAGTAGAGAAGAACAATCTAACAAAAGAGAGTTTGTAGGTTTAGTAGGACTCCCAGACCTAGCACTGGTTACCGAAACCTCTTCTGTTCGACACAGAACACTCTCCGATTTATTTTCACTTTATAGAGATGATGCCAATCTTCGCGAATACTTTCCTTCTACTTTTGCTTATTCCCATTCGCATGTTATTAACAACCCTACGGAAGTGGAACGTTCACAACCATTACAAAGCAGGAGTCTAAAGAGTGAAAAGTAAAATAAACCTATACCTAATAGAGTTCGCCATTAACGCTCTGCTAAGAGCCAAAAGTAAAAACATCTTTATTTTGGTAGTCTTCACCCTTCTAACTACACTGCTCACAGCTGTTTTTCTTATTACAGGTTCCATAAAACATGAACTGCAAACCACTGTCGATGCTCTACCACAAATAACTGTACAGAAAATCAAAGCAGGGCGACATTATGATATAGATACCTCTGTAGCTGATAACATCGTTACCATTGCAGGGGTGAGTGAAGCTGTTCCTAGAGTTTGGGGTTACTACTACTTTGAAAATGCAGGGGTTAACTTCTCAGTAGTAGGGATAGACCAGTATGAGAGTCAATACAAAGAGAGTTTAGCAACACTTATTACAAAATTTGACTTTGATGAACTACAGAGTAAAAACTCTATGGTCGTTGGAGCAGGGGTAAAAGAGGTAATGAGTAGCAGTTACTATAGTGAGTACTTTAACTTTATAAAGCCTGATGGAAGCCTCAAAAAAATGACCATTGCAGGAGTTTTTGATGCTGATACCCAGCTAGAATCAAACGATATAATACTGATGTCAAAAGAGGATGTTCGAGAGATTTTTGATATGAAAGCTAACAAAGCAACTGATATTGTGGTTAAAGTCCCTAACCCTGAAGAGGTCTCCACTGTTGCATCTAAAATTAAGTTGATGTATCCAGATAGTAGAGTCATTAGCAGTAGTGATTTAAAGATAAGTTATCAAAATATATTTGACTACAAAAGTGGCGTATTTTTGGCTCTGTTTGTGGTAGCACTCTTTACCTTTTTTATGATTATTTACGATAAAGCCAGTGGCTTAAGCTCCGAAGAGAAACGGGAGATAGGTATACTTAAAGCGATAGGTTGGCGAGTTGATGATGTCTTAAAAGAGAAATTTTATGAAGCCTTCATCATCTCTTTTATGGCATATTTATTGGGTACGTTATTGGCTTTTGCATTTGTCTATGTTTTTAAAGCACCACTCTTACGAGAGATATTTGTAGGTTATTCCCAGCTGAAAACCTCATTTGAACTCCCTTTTGTATTTGATATAGAGATACTCTTTTTGGTCTTTTTTCTGTCGGTTCCTATCTATTTGGCTGCTACTATTATTCCCACATGGAGAGCTGCAACGCTTGAGGTGGACGAAGTTATTCGCTAAATTAGATAGATAATGTTTCATTTTAGTTTTTTTTTTGAGAAAAAAGTGGATTACCTTTTTTAATGTTATCTTAAATCCTATATAATCAATAAAACGAAAAAGGGATTAAAATGAAAGTAACGGCAATCATATCATTTACATTGATAGGTCTTCTGTTTTTATTACAGGAGTGTGGTAACAGTGATACCGATAAAGAGTATGCACATAAAGCTTTTCCAGAGTATCAAGCTCCAGAGTCAAAGGATAAATCGTATAAAACCAGAGATGAAGAGATAGTACTTGCATCATACAGTGAAGATGACGTTGAAGAAGAGGTACCAACAACTGTTGTTAAACATGTTCAAGAGACAGAGAAAAAAGTAGAGACAGCTTTAGTAGTTGAAAGTCCAAAAGAGATAGTAAAAAAAGTAGAAAATGTTGAAGTTCCTACTGAAAAGGTTACGGTTGTTGAACCTGTTAAAGTAGAGGTTGAGTTACCTGAGGTTCCAGAACCTGTGAAAGCTATGCAGTTGTCATCTACAGAAGTAGAAACAGTTAAAAAAGAAGAGAAAATTTCAACTCCTCAGTCTATTATAGCTGTTCCAGTTGAAACGGTTGATAATGAAAAGGTTGAACTACAACGTGTAGTTGAAGAGAAATCAAGAGCAGAAAAAGTAGCCAATCGAGAGATATCAGAACTAAGTGCAAAGAAAAATAGCTTAGAGCAAGAGATAACAAAATTTTTAACTGAACAAGAGCAAAATGAAAAAGAGATAGCTTTACTCAATAAAAATTACAAAACTTTAGAGCTTAATTTAACCAATGAGCTTAAAAGACAAGAACTATTAAATGGTAAAAATATAGAGCTTCAAGATGAGGTAGCAAAACTTACAGAGGCAAAAGAGGGCTTCAGCCAAAAGTATTTGGCTGAAGAGAAACGTGCGAAAGAGCTAGAAGCGAACTTGACATCAGAGATTGAAAAGCAGGGGCTTTTAGGTCAGAAAAATAGTGATCTACAGTTAGAGGTAGCAAAACTACTAACTACAGTAGAAGAAGCAACTCAAGCAAAGAAAATTAAAAGTGAAGAGCTTCAAGCCCTTTCATTAAAATATACAAACATAGAAGCAAATTTAAGTAGTGAAAATCAAGAACTAAAATCTAAAGTAGAAGAGTTAAACAGTACAAAAGAGGCGTTAAATCAAAAGTACTTAGCTCAAATAGAGCAACTTAAAGAGTTAGAAATACTCTCTACAAAGTATAAAAGTTTAGAAGCAAATCTAACAGCTGAGATGGAAAAACAGAACCAAATTAAAGAGAGAAATATTCAGTTAAAGTCTAAAGTAGCGACCCTTCTAAGTATGGGTCAAGAGATGGCTGAAAAAGCGACGTTAGTACAAGAGACTAAAAACCAAGAGCTTGAAGCACTGAGTTTAAAAAACAGAAGTTTAGAAGCAAATCTTAGCTCTGAGATTGAAAATCAAGTTACTCTAAAAGAGAAAAACAGTCAATTGAAATCAGAGATTGAAAAGATGTTACTTATCGCTAAAGAGGGTACAACAAAAGCGACTGATGAGCAAGAGGCTAGAGCAAAAGAGTTTGAAGTTTTAAGTCTAAAAAACAAAGCACTAGAGGCAAATCTTAGCTCTGAAATTGAAAATAAAGTTGCTCTGAAAGAGAAAAACAGTCAATTGAAATCAGAGATTGAAAAGATGCTACTTATTGCTAAAGAGGGTACAACAAAAGCAACTGACGAGCAAGAGAGTAAAGCCAAAGAGTTTACACTACTTTCAGAAAACTATAAAAGCTTGGAGCAAAACTTAAGCTTACAACAGAAGCAAAATGAGGAGCTTGAATCAAAAATAGCTCAACTAGTAAGTGAAAAAGAGTTATTAGATAAAAAGTATACAGAGAATCAGAGTGGTACGCAAGAGTTAGAAGCACTCTCTTCAAAATATAAAAACTTAGAAGCAAATCTAAGCGTTGAGCTTGAGAAACAAGAGGCTTTAGTTAAAGAGAACAGTACATTAAAAGCAAAAATTGAAGCGTTAAACCTTGCGATTAAAGAGAATGAAGCACTACTCAAAGAGAAGGCAAATCTTGAAACACTGCTTAAAGAACAAAAAGAGCAGTTGAGTACAGAGAAAGCTGCAACCACAGCAGCACTACTGCAAGTTCAAGAGAGCAAAGCAGAGGTAAAAAAATTCCAAGAGGAACAAGCTAAAGCCAAAGTAAAAGAGGAAGCTAAAGCAGAGTTAAGCAGTACCTTTAC
>JAHZJZ010000147.1 GCA_022600655.1 Campylobacterota bacterium
GCTTGATGAAAAATATAATCAAAATTATAAGCATTTAGTTGAGAGAGGTCAGCTTTAGCGTTTAAATCACCACAAATAATATCACCATGAAAACCTATAAGGTTTTTATAGTGTCCAAAGCTTTGTAAGTTTCCATTAGAAAAAACGGCTTCAGATCTAAAGATATCAAAAATAACTATATGAGCATCAGGAAAGTTTTCTTGAAAGTAAAAAGCCAAATTAGAACCTATAAATCCAGCTCCACCAGTGATTAAAATCGTTTTATTATTAAAGTCAATGTTGTTGTATTTCATACAAGAATTATATCTTGATTTTCTAACGAATATATTAATATTTTTCTGCTATACTATAATCTAAATTAAATCAGGAGAGAACTATGAACAGAACTATAACTGTACAAAACAAATTGACGCAAGAACAATCTCTTCTGCTACTCCTCTCACTGTAAACCCACAATTTCACACTACAATTCACCCATTTAGTTTCTAATACAAATCTATTTTTAGATAAGATTAGACAATTTTTTCACATGAGTAATTTCATGTTTTTATGTATATTTCAAGGTAAAAAAAATGAGTAATGAAATCATTAAAATATTTGACACGACATTAAGAGATGGTGAGCAGAGTCCAGGTGCTTCAATGAACACTGAAGAGAAGATTCAGATAGCCATTCAGTTAGAGAAATTAGGTGTAGATATCATCGAAGCTGGATTTGCAGCTGCTAGTCCAGGGGATTTTGATGCTATCTCTAAGATTGCACAGAGAGTAACGAACTCAACGGTTTGTTCTTTGGCTAGAGCGATTGATGCAGATATTAAAGCTGCGGGTGAAGCGATAGCCAAAGCAAAGATGAAACGAATTCACACCTTTATCGCAACCAGTCCTATTCATATGGAGTATAAGTTAAAGATGACTCCTGATGAAGTCATTAGAAGAGCTGTTAACGCTGTAACCTACGCACGAACTTTTGTGGATGATGTAGAGTTTAGCTGTGAAGATGCAGGACGAAGTGACATCGGCTTTATGAAAGAGATTAGTGATGCTGTTATTGAAGCTGGAGCTTCAACCATTAACTTGCCTGATACCGTAGGATTTAGGTTACCAAGTGAGATTGGGGCGATGGTTAAAGAGATGAGTGAGTACACTAAAGGTCGTGCAATTATCTCGGTACACAATCACAATGACTTAGGCTTGGGTGTAGCTAACTCACTAGAGGCAGTGATGAATGGGGCTAGACAGGTAGAGTGTACCATCAATGGATTGGGTGAAAGAGCAGGAAATGCAGCACTTGAAGAGATTGCTATGGCGTTAAAGACACGGAAAGATATCTTTAGTAATTTTGAAACCAACATTAATACCAAAGAGATTTACCCTGCTAGTCGACTAATCGCTAATATAACAGGCATTGAGCCACAACCAAACAAAGCGATTGTCGGTAAAAATGCTTTTGCTCACGAGAGTGGAATTCATCAAGATGGCATGTTGAAAAATCGTGAGACTTATGAGATTATAAGCCCCGCTGATATTGGGTTGGATATGGATGATACTTTGGTCTTAGGAAAACACTCTGGACGAGCTGCTTTTAAAGATAAATTGGCTAAGTTAGGGTTTACCTTAGATGAGACAGCATTAAACAGCTCATTTGAACGGTTTAAAATCTTAGCTGATAAGAAAAAAGATATCTACGATGATGACTTAAGAGCATTGGTCACCAATGAGATGACCAAGTCAACTCAAGTATTTGAGTTAGTTTCCTTACAGTTAATGGATTGTAGTAACGGTGTTCCAAGTGCAGCTGTCAGCATTAAGAAAGATGATGAAACCATTATCGATGCGAGTATCGGTGAGGGGACGATGGATGCTATCTTTAAAACCATTGATAGAATCTCTGGTTATGAGGGTAAATTAATGGACTATAAGGTCACTTCTGTAAGTAAAGGGAAAGATGCATTAGCCAATGTTACGGTCAAAGTGGCTTTTAACGACAATGAACCAGCCATTATTGGTCATGGATTAAATATCGATACTATGTTAGCAAGTGCGAGAGCCTACCTTGGTGCATTAAACAGCTATTTGAGCATGGAGGGTATGCTTAAATTACGTAAACACGACAGTGGGAAAACGGTATAGTGATGAGAAGATTTATACTCTTTTTTCTGCTTTTTCTGGGGGTCTTAAAAGCAGAGATTATTGTCGGTGCTAAAAACAGTGCCGAGTACCTTCCTCTACTAAAGTCTAAAAAAGTTGCACTGGTTGTTAATCACTCTTCACTGATTGATGGGGAGCATCTAGTAGACAGACTGCTTCAAGAGAAAATCAATGTTGTTAAAATATTTGCTCCTGAACATGGCTTTAGGGGCAATGCTGATGCTGGAGAGCATGTCAAAAATGCTAAAGATAGAACTACAGGACTGCCTATTGTCTCACTCTATGGAAAACATAAAAAACCTACCAAAGCTGATTTAAAGGGTGTGGATATCTTACTGTTTGATATTCAAGATGTTGGGGTTCGGTTCTATACCTACCTCTCTACACTACACTACATCATGGAGTCTGGAGCTGAAAATGGTATTCCTGTTATTGTTCTTGATAGACCTAACCCTAATGGTGCAAGAATTGATGGAGAGATTTTAAACTTTAACTATAAGTCATTTGTTGGACTGCACCCTGTTCCAATACTTTATGGTATGACCATTGGGGAGTATGCTTTAATGATTAATGGTGAGGGGTGGTTAAAGGGTGACCTAAAAGCAGATTTAACGGTTGTACATTTAGGAAACTATGCGCATCATATGAGCTACTACCTACCTGTTAAACCATCACCAAACTTACCTAATGAACTCTCTATTTTTCTCTACCCCTCATTGGCACTGTTTGAGGGAACCACTTTTTCAGCAGGACGAGGAACCGATAAACAGTTTCAAATTTATGGTGACCCTAGCTACAAAAAAAAAGGAGCGTTTAGTTTTAAACCTATATCTAAAGCAGGAGCGAAGTATCCCAAACATCAAAACAAAGTCTGTTTTGGTATGGATTTAAGATCTACCTATATTGACAGTTATGCTGGTATTAATTTGAATTATCTGCTGGATGCCTATAAGAACTATCCAAATAAAAAGAAGTTTTTTCTTAAAAATAGATTTTTTGATAAACTAGCAGGAAGCAATCAGCTACGTCAACAGATAGAGGCTGGGTTTAATGCTCAACAGATTAAAAAAAGTTGGGAAAATAATTTAAATCAATTTAAAGAGATTCGTAAAAATTATCTCCTCTACCCATAAAGGCTTACAAGTATGAGCATTAGACAACTATTTGGCTTTTTAATTGGTGGACTGTTTATACTGTTAATTGTGACGATATACAATAAAAGAGTTATCAATACCACCGTACTACTTCAAGCAGGTCACGAAGGACGAACGAAAGGTAATATTGGTTCAATTAATGGTAAATATAGAGAAGTTGAGTGGAATACCTTAGTCACAAAAGCCATTGAAAAAGAGTTAGAAAAAGAGAATATTGAAGTTACACGGGTAGGTGCGAAGATTCCTATTGCCAATACCAGACTGGCTCTCTCCATTCATTTTGATGGAGCAAAGAGACCCTGTTCTACAGGAGCATCCATAGGGTATGACAGAGACCACCTTTATGCGAAAGAGGTAGGTCAAAGATGGAAAGATATCTATAAAGAGTATTTCCCTTTCAAATGGCATAGAGACAACTTTACAAGAA
>JAHZJZ010000148.1 GCA_022600655.1 Campylobacterota bacterium
CTATTTGTTTTCATTAGTAGTACCCTCACTCCTAATCCCTACATTACCAACACCTCTAACATAGTCATCATATTACTCCCTTTTATTGTCTATAAGGCTCAATATACTATAAAGATATGTCTTTAATATGTCCTTTTAACTATTTTTCCCTTTTTTTAAACTTTATTAAATTGTGATTTTTAAAATAACATTTATTCAATTACCTTAGGCTTATCATAACTTATTTATATAGTTCAAAACCCTAATATTCTCACTTTTATCTTCTCTTGTTAAAAAATTCCAACCAAATCCATGATATAATTTCAGAAAATCACAAAGGTAAACAATGTCACAACTATCACAAGAAGATAAAAAGATTATATTAAACAGTATTAGAGACATCCCAGACTTCCCAAAACCAGGAATTATTTTTAAAGATATTACCACACTGCTTAGTAATCCAGAAGCTTTTAAAACGCTTATGAATCACCTTGAAACACGGTACAGTAGTTATGAGCTAGATTATATCGCAGGAATTGATGCTCGTGGATTTATATTTGGCTCTATTTTAGCTGATAGATTAGGAGTTGGTTTTGTACCTGTTCGTAAAAAAGGTAAACTCCCTTATACTACTGTAGCTGAAAAGTACTCACTAGAGTATGGGTTTGATGAAGTTGAGATACATATAGATGCATTTGAGAGTAAAGAGGGAGCTAGAGTTCTGCTTATAGATGACCTTATCGCTACAGGTGGAACAGCCAAAGCAGCTGCAAACCTCATCAATAAAGTTGATGCCCACTGTGTAGAGTGCTGTTTTATCGCTGAGCTTACTTTCTTAAATGGAAAAGAAGACATACAGAGTGATGTCTATTCGGTATTAGAGTTTTAAAAAGGTAGCTATAAAAGCTACCTCACCAATAGATTAAAAACTAATTCTTAACGTCTCTTCATCACTATCTTGCTGATGTGGTTTAAAACCAATAAAAAGACCTGTTTTTCCATCACCTCCATGAAGATTGGTAAAGAAATTGAAAAGTGCATTTCGTTCTGACACTGTGTCATATTGGCTTTTTAATGTTGCTGTATTATTATTGATATAAAGATAGTTTAACCCTTGAATATCTTGAATCGGTGAAAAATCAATATCTGTTAAATTGTTATAACCTAAATCAATGCTATCAATAGAGTTGAATATACTCAATTGACTCAAATCAATATAATCTAAACCTTTATTAGAACAGTCTATCTTTCCACTATAACTACTGGTTGTTGCGTTATAGAGTGACTCATTAAAAGTCTCTCCACATGTATTATAATACCAGACCTTAAAACTCTCTATATCACTATATGTACTCCCACCAATTGGTGTTCCCAAATCAACATTTCCAGAATCATTTTCATTTCCTACTTGAGTTCCCAAGTCAACGTTTCCAGAACTATTTTGATTATCAGTTGATGAATCATAATCAGGGTCTACAATCGTCACGCTTCTAGTTTGAGTATCACTGAAACCATCGCTATCTTCTACAAAATAAGTAACTTGATACTCCCCTGCTCTTGTAAAGTCAATATTATGCGTTCTTTCAACATAATCGGTCAAATCTCCATCTACCGTATCTTCAGCAATAAAATTATCATTTTCAAGTACAACCATAGTACCTAGATTTATATAAATATCTTTCTCTCCATAGAGTGTAATCCTTGGTTTATCTTCATCTAAAACCCCTAAATTATCATTCGTTGTATCAGTGCTACAACCACTGAAAACCAACATACTTAAAAGGCTTAAACTAGTAACTACTTTTTTCATTTATATTTCCTGCATTATTAATTTTCACAAATTCTATCATAGAATCGTGAATAGATTGGTGAAAGTAGAATCAAGCAACAAAATTTATCCTAACAAAATTAAAAGTAAAACATACTATAATTACAACTAATAAAAAATAGGAGAGCTAATGCTTCGATTTGCCCCATCACCAACTGGTGATATGCATATAAGTAACTTAAGAGTTGCCATCTTAAACTATGTTGTTTCACAACAGAAAAAGAGTCAATTTCTTATACGTATAGAAGATAGTGACAAAGCAAAAAATATTGAAGGAAAAGATACAGAGATTATGATGATACTAGAGAAGTTTGCACTTAAGCATGACTCAGTATACCATCAGAGTGAACATCTTAACATTCATCAAAGCTTAGCCATTCGTCTTCTAAAAGAGGGAAAAGCGTTTATCTGTAAATGTACAGATGAAGATTTAGAAGCAGCTAGAGAGGTAGCTAAAAAAGATGGTATCACTTATCGTTATAACAACAAGTGTGAAAACCTTAGCCATGAAGATTATAAAGAGCTTCAAGAGAAAGGTGAACCTTTTGTTATTCGTCTAAAAAAACCTGAGCATGATGAAATTGATAGTTTTGTAATCATGAGAGCAGATAACACCCCTACGCATAACTTTGCTTGTGCCTGTGATGATATGTTGAGCAGTGTCGACTTTGTTATCCGTGGAGAGGAGCATCTAAGCAGTACCCCTAAACAGATGCACATTAAATCTGCATTGGGTTATGACGAAGAGACTCAATATACACACTTACCGACTATTTTAAACAGTGATGATGCAAACTCTGTTAAGTGGCTTTTTGAACAAGGATTTATTCCTAATGCCATTTTAAATTATCTTCTTCTTTTAGGTAACTCAAAGGCTCCAAAAGAGATATTTACGCTTCCTGAAGCGATTGAGTGGTTTAACTTAGAGGGTATCTCAAAAAGTGCTACTAAGTTTGATATTGATAAACTACGGTTTATTAACCGTGAACATATTAAAATGATGGATGATAGAGAGCTTTCAACACTTTTTGGATTTGCCGATGCCGACATTGGTAAACTAGCCAAGGTATATCTAGAAGAAGCCAGTACCATTAATGAGCTTGAATCTAAGATTCGTCCTATCTTTAGCCCTAAAAACTTTGAGGGTGAATGGGGTGAGCAGATGAGAATTATGGAAAAACTTATTTTTGAAGCTCCTGCATTTGAATCGTTTGATGAGTTCAAAAATTACATTACCAAAGAGAGTGGACTCAAAGAGGAAAACCTCTCTAAACCATTAAGAATTCTCTTAACAGGGGCTGAAAATGGTCCTGAGTTAAGTGAAATTTACCCATACATTAAATCTTATATTTTGGAGGTCGCATCATGACGGCATTGATTTACGCTATTGTTCAACTTTTACATTCGGTTATTACCCTATATATCTGGGTGGTTATTATCTCTGCTGTACTCTCATTTGTACAGCTTGACCCTAGAAACCCTATTGTTGAGATTCTTAACCGTTTAACTCAACCAGCTTTCCAGTGGGTACGTCAGAAGATGCCTTTTGTGGTCATTTCAGGTATTGACCTCTCACCAATTGTTATTATCTTTGGATTACAGTTCATCGATACCCTTATGATACGCTCTTTGGGAATGTAATGTACCGTATTGCTATTGTAGTTTTTCTCTTGACTACAGTAGTCACTTGGGCAAAGGTCTACTCATTTAAAGAGATAGAGGTCATGCCCAAAAGCATCGCCAAAGACTACTACACTTGGCGACTTCTACAAACACAACAACTCTCTAAAGAGGAAGCACTTATCGCTTATGAGTGGACTAGCCGTAAAAATGGCAAACTCAAAAAAGAGATTCGTAAAATTGTTGGTTATCTTCCAAAAGATAAAAAAACAGAAGCTAAGAAAGACCCTAAGAACTTTATTATCTACCCTGCAACAGCCGCTAAAAAAACTAAAAGTGATTTAAAGCAACTCTATAGAAAAGTTCAAAAACAGGGAAAATACTCCGATGTTCTAAACGTCACAAGCAGTGAGAACCCTTTTGTTACACTCTCTACTCTTAAACCACAAGCTCAATGCTATATCTTTAACAACATCGGAAGCAAGTATAGAAAAAAATATCTCAATCACCACTTTAGCAAAGAGCAACTCTTTAAATTTTCCAAAGAGGAGCAGTTTAACACGCTTATTCATAAAGCTGTAACCACACACGCTTTACAAAATATCAAAGAGTCGCTACTCTTCACCCCCACAGATAAACTATCGTTTAATGCTACCTTTTTACTAGCAATCAACGCCATAGAGTTCAATGCACTAGATAAAGCCATCTACTATTTACAAGTTGCTAAAACAAAAAAAACGTTTCAATCAAAACAAGACCAGTGTAACTTTTGGCTCTACCTCATCACCAAAGAGCAAAAGTATCTAAATGAACTCATAGAAAGTAACCAAGTTAACCTCTATACACTAAGAGCTAGAGATATATTAAAAAAGCCCTACCCCAAAGTTATCACACCAACTCTACCCATAAATCTTGTAGCAGATATTGACCCTCATAATCCTATTGATTGGGAAAAGATAAAAATAGAAATGAAAGATAAAGAACCAAAAGCACTCAACAAACTTGCCAACAACTACAACTCCTATATGACAGAAGGTATCTACTCCTACCTAAAAGAGAAAGCCTCAAACTATAATAAACCCTACTACCCTATGCCCTACATCGATGCCATGATAGAAATCGATAAAAAACGTGTTGCCCTACTCTACGCCATAGGAAGACAAGAGAGCCGTTTTATACCTGCATCTGTCTCAACCTCTTACGCTTTAGGTATGATGCAAATTATGCCATTTCTCATTAAACACCTTGCCAAAGAGCGTGGAGAGAAACTCGAACTTGAAGAGATGTTTAACCCCTACACAGCACTAAGCTATGCCAACCAACACTTAGACTACCTAAACAAACATCTATACCATCCTCTTTTTGTGGCATATGCCTACAATGGAGGCATAGGATTTACACGGCGTTCACTAAAAAGCTCACACCTTTTTAAAGAGGGAAAATTTGAACCCTATCTAAGTATGGAGCTAATCGACTATGAAGAGAGTCGAGAGTATGGGAAAAAAGTGCTTACTAATTATGTGGTATATATGAACCTATTAGGCATTAAAACAGAGCTTTCTCATCTTTTGAAAACTCTAACTGATCCGTCCCAAACCGATCGCTTTCGAAAGTAAGAACTAAATCTTGTTTAGCAACATTGGGAAATTTAACTTTATAATAAGTGCTCCAGTTGTCTACCATAGGCATCTCATATCGTAAAGGGTCATCTTTATCTAGCTCTTCTATATCACTTGGTTTTACACCTTCAAGTTTTAAAGAGTAGCCTTTATTGTCAAAGTGATGTGTCTTACTATCACGAATATATACGCCTACAAAAAAATACTCTCCATCCTCTACATCCATACAGAAGTTTTTACAGTTTTCATGTGTATATACAGGATTTAGATAGGTTGCAGTTAAGAGTGCTTTGGTCTCAAAGGATGCCATAAGTTGGGCTTTTTGAGTGTTGAGCAGACTAATATGATAGATGTCATCTCTTTTAAAAAGTTGGGATACATTTGAGTTCTCTTTGATGTTACAACCACTTGAAATAAGTAGTGTTGATAATATAAGTATCTTTTTATACATTAAATAAACCTTGAGCTTAAAGTTAGAATCATTTTAACACACTTTCAATAAACATTGATGTATAATCTTATGAATAAACAAACAATGGAGATGTATGAAACGCTTTGCAGTTGCATTTACAGGACCTTCAGGCAGTGGTAAAACAACACTCGTTGAAAAAGTTGCTCAAGAACTAATTAAAACACGAGAAGTAGCCATTATTAAAAATGACCCTAAAGATAAAGCCATTTTTGATATCGAAGGGAAAGACAGTTACAAATTTTCTCAAACAGGTGCTGAGGTTGTAGTAAC
>JAHZJZ010000149.1 GCA_022600655.1 Campylobacterota bacterium
AGGTACATGACTTTTTAGTGAAGTCAACAACTACAGGTTTATCACTCTCTTCAACCTCTTTTAAAAGTCTCTCTACCGAATAACCAAAATGTGAACTTTTATCTTCTGCACTATGCGTAGGAGTTTGTGTCACAACAGGTTGCCCTGCAACCACTGTTGGTGTAGTAAACTTTTCAAATGGATGTAACATCGAGACAGAACCACTTAAATAACCAATCAGCAGTGAACTACCATAAATGAGTGATACAAAACTCAAGAGCTGGAAGAGTTTTGAAGCACCTCTGCTATCACTGCTACTATCAAATACGCCCATATAGAGTGCAATACCAATAAAGAGCAGTGCCCACAGTAACATGGTTACACTCTCAGGTAGTACTTTTGACAACATTCCAATAGAGAGTGCCAACATGACCACACCAAATACTTGAGAAACTCTTGTCATCCAGCCACCAGGTTTTGGCATGAACTTACCTGCTCCAATACCAACTAGAAGAAGTGGTATTCCCATACCCATACTCATCATAAACAGAGCCAATCCACCTAAAAATGCATCACCTGTTTGAGAGATAAAAATAACGGCTCCTGCCAATGGTGGTGCAACACATGGTCCAATAATAAAGGCTGAAAGGAATCCCATAATAGCTGTTCCTAAAATTCCTTTACCTTGAGCACTGTCACTTGCTGAGTGGATTTTCGATTGCCATTTTGCAGGGAGTTGAAGCTCATAATAACCAAAAAGAGAGAAGGCTAGAGCTAAGAATAGCAGTGCAAAAGAGCTTAATACCCATGGGTTTTGCATAGCCGATTGAATATCAGCACCAATCACACCTGAGATAACCCCTACAAGTGTATAAGTTATGGCCATGGCGAGTACATAAATAAGTGAAGTAAAGAACCCTTTGGCTGCACTTGGTTTACCTGAACCTGACTGTGATACAATGATAGAAGATAAAATAGGAATCATAGGAAAAATACATGGTGTAAGTGCTAGAAGTAGTCCAAAAACAAAAAAGAGCAGTACCACAAAAAATGAACTTTCACTTTTAAGTACATCTACAATATTAGCTGAATTTGCTTCATCTGTTAGACTTAAAATTTTATCAATAAAGCCCATTTTTTGAGCTTCAAAACTGTACTCTTTCTGTACCGTGTTATAACAGATACCTTTGTCAGAGCAACCTTGAAACTCAATCATAAGTGTATAGTCACCACTTACCTTTGAGGTAATATCTGCGATGGGTATATCAATAATAATATCTTTATCATGTACCATATCACCATTTGAATCATGAGGAGTAGGTCTTTTAACTTCTAGCTCAAACTCTTTTGGTTTAGTAATCTTATATTTCAGTGTTTCATCAGTAACATGAATACTCTCTCCCAAAACAATTTTGGTTTCAATTACATCACCACTTTCAACAGCTGAGACTTGAAATGCCTCTTCTGGTTTTAGATATTTTTCTTGATTTTTAAGTGCTGATTCGAAGCCTGCTGTTAAAAATAGAGTTACAAGTAAAAATAGTTTTAAAATTTTCATTATGTTTTAATCCCTTTTTCAAGTGAATATATTATATTTAGAGGCATATATTCTCTGTATGTAGTACTATAGCAGATGAAATGTAAAATTTTCGTTAATCAACTGCCAAAATAGGTGCTTCTGAAGATTATATATTAAAAATTTGTGTTTTGTTGTGCAATAATAGCCAAAATAACATTTATCATATAAAAGAAAAAGGATTTATGTGTCAAATTACTTAAAAAATAAAACTTCTTTATATCTAAAAGAGTACCTTAATACTCCTATAAATTGGTATCCTTGGGGGAGTGATGCACTAACAAAAGCAAAGCTCGAACATAAACCTATTTTTCTCTCTATAGGTTACAGCAGTTCTTATTGGTGCGAGGTAATGAAAGAGGAGTCATTTAACAGTGATAACATTGCAACACTTCTTAATGAAAACTTTATATCCATCAAGGTGGACAAAGATGAACGAACAGATATTGATAAATATTATAAACAGGTTTATAAATTGATGAATGGACAAAACTGTGCCTCACCTGTTTCAGTATTTTTAACAGAAGATTTAGAACCTTTTTACTCTGCAGCCTATATAGCACCTACACCCCGAGGTAATGTTTTAGGCTTTGAAGAGTTACTCAACGTTATCAAAAACAAATATAGTGATGACAAGGTTACCATGCGTAAAAAAGGGAAAGAAGTATTAGAGTATATCAATCCTAAAAATAGCTCCATAGAAGCGACTAGGCTTAATGAAAACATTGTAAATACCATCACCCTACATACTAATGAACTTATGGACAAAGTCTATGGGGGATTTAAGGATGAACCAAAATTTCTACACATTTCAACACTAGACCTACTGCTTGACTGTTATGAATATACACAAAATAAAGAACTCTTATCAATGGTTGAATTGACAGTTCATAAAATGGTTGAAGGAGAAGTTTATGATAACTTAGATGGAGGATTTTATAGATATGCAAATAGCAAAGATTGGAACCTCCCTCGTGCAGAGAAAATGAGTTATGATAATGCCAATATGGCTACCCTACTTTTACG
>JAHZJZ010000150.1 GCA_022600655.1 Campylobacterota bacterium
AGCAACAAAAAGAGTCTAAAAGTTTTAATCCACTAAAACCATTTTCTAAACCTTTATTACATTCACTTTCTAAAATTTCTATGTTTGTTCTACTGATTATTGGATTTGTATTGCTTGGATTACATTTAGATGGAGAAGGTAAGGAGATACTCAAAATGGATGCTTCCAATCAGAGTGTTAGTAAAGGAGATTTCACCTTAAACTCAACCAAATATCTACTTGCTATAGAACTCTCAACTGGAACATATAAGTCAAATAACCACAGTACTTTAAATAACTTCAATATCAAACTACAACAAAACAGTAAAAATATTTTTACACTGAACAGTCAAAATGGGTATATATTTAATGAAGAAGGTGTAATCGATAAGAGACTTTCATCGTGGGAGAGTAGAGCTAAAAAAGTAATCGCCTATATTAAGTTAAAACAGACGGGTAACTATCAGCTCTATATTACACCTGTCAATAAAAAGGTTGCTTCAAATGTCACCGTTAACGTTAAAGAGCAAAGTGCTAGAAGTTACTATATTATCTACTTTGCTATTTTAACCTTTATCGCTTTTTTACTATACTACTTCTACTATATGCGATATAAATCTCAATTAAACCAAGAGAGTGATAATCCAAATCACTCCTTTTCATTAAATGGAGAAGTGATATTTTGGATATTTGTTGTTATTGTGATTATTATTTCAGGGTTGGGAGAATAAAACTATGGCAAAACTCATAATTATCCTATTTTTTCTCTCTACAGGTTTTGGAAGCTACTACCTAACTTACCATAGTATAGGACAAGAAGAGGTCGTAACCGTTGAAAAGTATAATGTACGCAGTAGCTCTTCTTATGGTAGAAGCTCAGGTGGTAGTTATGGTAGTAGTAGTGGTGGATACAGTTATGGAAAATAGATATATTAAATCAAAGGAGATTACAACATGAACACATCAGAAATACTCTCAGCTCTACTCTATGCAGGAATAGGAATTGCTGTCTTTTTCTTGGTCTTAACCATTATAGAGGTGGCAACCAAATATTCTGTTAACAAAAAGATTATCGAAGAGAATAACACAGCTTTAGGTATTGTGCTTGGAGCTATTATTCTCTCACTAGGGATGATTATCTCTTCGGCTATTCGGTAGATGTCAACCGTAGTCAACACCAAAACCAAAGAGACTGCTCTACTCTTTGGAACTTTTCTTATTGCTACTTGTGGACTGGTCTATGAACTACTTGAGGGAACACTTTCGAGTTATCTTCTAGGTGACTCTGTCTTTCACTTCTCACTGGTTATTGGACTCTTTATGAGTTCTATGGGGATTGGGGCTTGGTTATCTAGGTTTATTGAAGAGGAGTTAGAGAAGGCATTTGTAAGACTGCAACTGACTATCTCACTGCTGGGTGGGTTTTCTGCGTTTATTCTTTTTTATGCGTTTGCTTATATTCATAACTATGATGCTTTTTTATATCTTATCACTATCTCACTGGGTGCGATGTTAGGTATAGAGATTCCTCTTATTATTCGTATACTCAAAGAGAGTTTTTCACTTAAGACCAATATCTCTAATGTCTTTACGGTTGACTATATTGGAGCCTTATTTGCTTCACTGCTCTTTCCACTTGTACTGGTGCCAAAACTAGGACTGATGCAGACCTCTTTTCTTTTTGGGATGATAAATCTTTTTGTGGGGGCAATGGCGTGGTATATCTTTCGTACACTTTTAGGTCGGCAATATATTATCTATCTTATTTTAGCTTTTGCCATACTCATTACAGGATTTTGGCAATCAAATAACCTTACTACTCTAATAGAGAACAAACTCTACCGTAACAACATTATCTACTCAGAAAAGACCCCCTACCAAAAAATCGTTGTTACTGCTCATAATGGACGGATACAGTTTTACATTAATGGAGCGATACAGTTTGACAGCATTGATGAGCATCGTTACCATGAGTCACTGGTTCACCCTGCCATGATAAATGCTCATGCTCATGAGAACATCCTTATTATTGGTGGGGGTGACGGTATGGCGCTGCGTGAAGTGCTTAAATATAATGATATAGGCAGAGTGACACTGGTCGATTTAGACCCCTCTATTACAAAGCTGTTTAAAGAGCATAAGAGCCTAAGCAGACTCAATAACCATGCATATGACAACCCTAAAGTAACCGTAGTCAACCAAGATGCTTGGAAATTTATAGAGGGTGCTAAGGCTCTTTATGATGTTATTATTTTAGACCTACCCGACCCCAATAATATCTCACTAAGTAGACTCTATAGCCAATCATTTTACCATCTGCTAAAAAAACAACTCTCTAAAGGTGGAACGCTAGTGACCCAAGCCTCATCACCAATCTATACCCATAAAGCATTTTGGTCGATAGAGAAGACCATAGGGAGTACCAACCTGCATACACTACCTTACCACACCTATGTACCTAGTTTTGGAGAGTGGGGATTTGTGATGGCTTCACGCTTTCCTATCGAGCTAGATAGTCGTAAATTGGCTAAAGAGTTAAAGTATCTTAACCATGATATCCTCTCTAAGATTAGCCTATTTCCAACCGA
>JAHZJZ010000151.1 GCA_022600655.1 Campylobacterota bacterium
CAACAGTATGTTGAAAATCTTTTTGAGCATCAGGAAACACTTAGCCCATTTAGTCAAGATTTTATAAGTGATGTTCACTACCAGCTTTATTCTAAACCTGAAATGGAACCCTTTTTAAAAGTTAAACTCGAAAAAAATAGTGAAGAGTTTATTACAATGAAAGCAGGTGAATTAAGACAAAGGGATGTTGCCATTGCAAGACATATTGCACCATTATTTGATGAACTCCCTACATTATTAAACCACTATGAAAAATTTTATCAAATTTATCCCTATCAAACTCAAGCTCAAAAACTTATTCATGCTATGGCATCACACCATAGACTAACATGGCTACACCCTTTCTTAGATGGTAATGGTCGAACTTCTCGTCTAGTCTTGGATGGAGTATTTAATAGTATACAACTTGAAGGTTATGGTCTATGGAACCTCTCTAGAGGATTAGCTAGAGATGAAGAGAATTATAGAAAATATCTTGCTATAGCAGATATGGTACAACAAGGTAACCTAGATGGTAGAGGACCTCTATCAGCCAAAGGTTTAAAAGAGTATGTTTATTTTATGCTTGTCACAGCTCTTGACCAAATAGAATTTATGTATAATAATTTACAATTAGATACTCTTAGTAGCCGTATGGAAAAATATATAAAACTATCAAGAGAGGGGTTACTTGCTTGTGAACCTCTACCAAAATATTCAGATTCACTTTTAAAAGAATTGCTTCTTATTGGAGAGTTGCCTCGTGGTCGAGTGAAAGAAGTAATAGGAACTAAAGATAGAACAGCTTCTAACTTAATTAGAGAACTTCTTGAATTAGATTATATTGAGTCAACAACTTCTAAAAGTCCTATTCGACTAAAGTTTAACTCATTCTTTGCTTCTTATCTCTTTCCTGGTCTTGTACCACCAGTACAATAAGCAAATCAAGATTTAATTATTGTTAAACCTTAACTTGATAAACCTATCTTCTAACCCTCCACAAAACCCAAAATGGCTTTGTGTTACGATACCTAATATCGACCTATCTCCTCAAAAATCTCCTCTTTAGAGACAACCCATCTCTCTATAAGTATGGCTGCTAAATGCTCGATGAGTGCTTTGTCTTTTTCAAGTAGCACCAAAGTCTCTTGGTAGAGTTCTTTTGCCTTAGCTTCCATCTCTTTATAGGCACTATCTTTTAATAAATCAATATTGTCCAGTTTTAGTTTACTCTGTGAATAGGCTGAGGTTTCAATAAAGAGATGATTTAAAATTCTTGTAATCTTCTCAATATCGTTTGAAGCACCTGTAGTAATGTTTTGTTTTCCAAAAATCAGCTCTTCAGCTGCTACACCACCATAGAGAATTCTGACCTCTTTTTCTAGCTCTGCTATACTGCTTAACAAAATATCTTCTGATTCATTGAGTACATACCCTAAAGCGTTGACTCTTGAGATATTTTCTGAAGAGATTTTAATCACTTTCATTTTGGCTTTTGTTTGCTCCATGTCAAAGTTATTCTCTTGCATGGACTGTTTAAAGTCTGCCATAAAGTGACCTATCTCATGAATAGCAATAATACGTCGCTCTTTTTCTCTGTTTTTAGTGGTTTTTCTGTTTGACTTTCCTATCATCACCACTTCAAAAGCTTTCATTAAGTACTCGTCATTTACTTTCTCTTCTTTGGCAATGGCTAAAAGAGAAGCCTCTTGTATAATCGTCTGTAGTGTCCTTGGACTCGTCCCTGAAAAGGCTTTGGAGAGTTTTTCTACATTAATACACTCCTCTCGTTGCTCCACTTTTTCTAAAAAATGTACCAGAAGCTCTTCTCTCTCCTCTTCATTGGGTAGTCTAAAATGAATTTTCTTTTTAAATCTTGCAGCCATTGCTTCATCTAGTTGCATATTGCTCTCATCAAAGTTTGAAGCTACAATGGTGATAATGCGTACATCATGAATGGTCTTTACTCCCTCTAAGTGAGTTAAGAGTTCATTGGGTGTATCATCTGCCCATTTTTCACGCGATTGTCCCCGCTTCATAAGTAGATTTTGAGCTTCATCAATAAAAACTATACAGGTATTAAACTCATTATCAACAGCCAACTCATTGGCTTTACTATAGATACTTTTTATGACTTTAGCACCACCACCTACAAAACCTGTCTCTATGTTTCCTGTAGTTACCAATATAGGAACCTCTAACTCTTTGGCTATCTGTACAGCCATGGTTGTTTTACCTGTTCCCTGTGTCCCTGAAAACATAATATTAAAGAAATCTTCTATACCATATTTGGCATAGAGGTTGACATTTTTAAGCATGTCTACTAGATGTTTAATCTCCTCTTTTACATCTTCATAGCCGATAATATTATCCATGTCACCTTTTATCTCTTTAGGTCTGTAGACTTTAAACTTATCGTTGTTTAACATCATGCCAGAGCTTTTGAGTAAAAATAGAATAAGACCTATAAGCAAAATATCAAATATATGCTCACTAATAAACGATAAAATGACAAAACCAGGTAACATACCCTCTTGTCTAACCCACTGATAGTTAATATTTTGTTTAATCAACTCCTGCTCAATATTACGGGTAATACTATAGATAGGAATGTCTCTAATCTCACGTGAACTGTTGTTCTCTTTTAAAATGACATTGACATTTAACTCTTTATCGACAACAAAATAGACTTTTTGGGCTTTTAAAATCTCATCAACAGCTGAGTTATTCATATCTGAATATTTTAACTCTGTTATATCTTTAGAGATTTTTTGAAGCTCTGTCTCTTCACCCTTTATAGAAGCTGCCAGATACATCGCCATATCTAAAGAGAGTATAAAAAGTATCACCAATAATACTTGTTGCTTCAGAGGGATTTTTTTAGGTTGTGACTGTAAGTAAGTCTCTACCTTTTTATAATACTCACTCTTCTTTATTTTTGCTATAAGCTCTTTTAGCCACTCAATCATTAAAGTAAATTCTCATCAATCAATTTCAAAACCTTATCAATCTCACTACTATCGAGTTCTCCAGCGTAACTATAAATGAGCTCACCCTTTTTACTAAACACCAAAATATCTGAACTATCATCTTTTAGCTCCCACTCTTTGACTAAAACTTTAGACTTATCTTTAACATAAATAGCATTTGGGTACTGCTCTTGTTTGGCTTTTAGTTTTTTCTCTAAGACAAAGTTTGGAAGCCATGTTGCAGCAAGGTTGATGACGGCTACAGATGCAAAATGATTCAGGTCATACTTTTTGGCTTTGAGTGCTTCAGAAAAAGCATTGTTAGCATCTCTCTCATCTGGGTCAACATAAAACAGAACATGCACCTTACCTTTTAACATAGTTGAACTCCATGCTGTACCATCTACACGTCCACCATTCTCTTTTTCTAATACAACCTCTTTAGGCACTTCTCCTACTGTTAGTGAAAATGCACAGAGAGAACTTAAACAAATACCTAGTAAAACTTTTTTCATAATGAACCCCTTGAATATTTAATTGTATTATTGTAACACAATAAAGCTATTCTAGGCTATCGGCTACCAAAGTTTTGAGTCCAGTAGATACCATACTCAGAGTCATCTTTTACAACCACAGCAACACCAACTTCTGTAAAAGAATTATTCATCAGATTAATACAGTGTTCAGGAGAGTCTAACCATGCGTTTAGAACCTCATCAAAGCTGTATTGTCCTCCTGCGATATTTTCACCTAAAGATATATAATCTGTATATCCATTGGCTTCTATACGTTCATAAAAAAGACTTTCTGTTTCATCATTATTGAATCCTGTTATATCAAACTCTGTTCCTGACCCAAAATGGCTGAAAGTATTGCTATAAGCTAAATCATAACTATGTTCATAGGCTGCATCGTATAAATTTACATTCCAAGTTAAAGGAGAAGCTGGTCCAACTACACCTGAACCATCATGACAATCTCTAGCTTGATTACGAGCATTATTAATAGCTAAAAGTATCTCTTGTTTAGTATGGTGAAGAATTGTAGAAGTTAAATTTAAATCTGAGTTTGAACTTGAAGTAACTGTAGTTGAAGATTGACTCCCACATCCAAGGAGAAATAAAACTATAGCAATCAACAAGGGTATTTTTAAGTGTAACATGAAAAGCCTTTTCATCGTTTCTGTTCAAAAAGTATAACGCTATCTGACTTAATAATTATTTAACTATATTGAATATTTTAAACTAAATTTATAAGTTAAACTTAACTTAATATTTAGATATTTCAAACTTATAACTCTCTATTTTTGGGTTCCAAAATTTTGTGTCCAGTATATACCATATTCTGAATCAGGATTAACAACAACAGCAACACCCACTTCACTGAAAGCATCACTCATTATGTTAGTACAGTGTGCTGGTGAGTCTAACCACGCTTGAACAGCCTCTTCAATGCTCTCTTGACCACCAGCGATATTTTCACCTACAGCTCTAAACTCACCATAACCATTTGCCTCTATTCGCTCATTGAAAAGACTTGCTGCACCACTGTTAGAACCCGTTACATCATAAACGGTTCCTGAACCCTCATGAGCAAAAGTATTGCTCTCTGCCAAATCGCTACTATGCTCATAAGCAGAGGCATAAAGGTTATCATTCCATGTTAAAGGTTGTGCAGGACCTACCAATCCTAAACCATCATTGCAATCTCTAACTTCATCTCTAGCACTGTTAATCGCTGTAAGAATATCCTCTTTACTAAGCTTTAAAACTTCTACAGAACTTTTAGAAGTTGGACTTACAGTTGTAACAGTTGAAGTTGGAGCTTGTTCTCCACATCCGATGAAGAAGATTGAGATGATAAGTGAAAGAGTTTTAATGTTTAACATGATATGTCCTTTA
>JAHZJZ010000152.1 GCA_022600655.1 Campylobacterota bacterium
CAAACCAATGAAGATGAAAAAGAAAATAGAACTGTTAGAGCAACTAAAAACAATTACCGATTTCAGATATGTAATCAAATTTTATTGATTAATAGGAGTATGATGAGTAGTGAATTAATCCCTTACATAAAAAGAGTTTGAAATGTTTGTGTAGTTATATTTCGTGGGCTGGAAAGCCCACGTTACTAGTCGAGTTCTTGAATATAAGAGAGTACCTGCAACGCAGCAATAGAGCCATCACCTGCAGCTGAAACTACTTGTTTTGGAGCTTCGATTCTCATATCACCTGCAGCGAAAAGACCCTTCAGTGATGTTTTCATGCTTAGGTCTACAATTACTTGTCCCCAGTCATTTACATCACAGATGAACTCACCATTTTCATCTTTGAGTACACCGTTGTTTACGTTGTGACCTACAAATACAAAGAGACCTGAGTTTTCCATTTGTGTAATCTCACCCGTTTTAACGTTTTTGATTTTTACACCATCAAGACCCATCATGCCACCGTATGCTTCTTCTATTACAGAGTCGGTGATGAGGTGAATGTTCTCTTTTCTTTTGACTCTCTCTAGTGTAGGAGGAGCTGCTCTGAACTCATCTCTTCTATGTACTACGTAGACATCTGAACAGATGTTTGAGAGGTAGTACGCCTCTTCTAAGGCAGTGTCACCACCACCTAAAACAGTGACGGGTTTGTCTTTGTAGAAGAATCCATCACAAGTTGCACAGGTAGAGACTCCTTTTCCAAAAAACTCATCTTCACCGTTAAAACCAGCTCGTCTTGGGGTAGAACCTGTACAGGTAATGACGGTTAATGCTTCAACATGCTCACCACCCTCTAAAGTAATGGTAAAGTGCTCACCTGTTTTAGCCACACGTTCTACTCTTTTCATCTCATGTTTAAGACCAAAATGAAAACACTGCTCTTGCCATGTGTTCATAAAATCCATACCTGTTTTTTCATGATCAAAAAATCCAGGATAGTTCTCTATCTCTGAACTTCCTGTAATCTGTCCACCAGGCATACCCATCTCAAAAAGAGTTACATTTTTAAGACCACCACGAGTCGCATAAAGTCCAGCTGTAAGTCCTGCAGGACCACCACCAATAATTGCACAATCTAACATTGTTATATTCCTTATATGAGTAAATTTTTATGAAAATAATATTGTTGCAAATATAGTTTTTATAAAAATTTGGTTCATGAGGGGTATAGGAGGATTATTCCCACGGAGACCGTGGAAATAAGAAGTAATTAGAGTTGAGCGTTGATTTTTTCAGCAAATGCATCTTTAGAAGCTGCACCTACCATTTGGTCTACAAGCTCACCATCTTTAAAGAAAAGAATAGCTGGGATTGATCTGATACCATACTTAACAGCAATCTCTTGTTGCTCATCAGTGTTTACCTTAGCGATTGTCGCTTTTCCATCAAAATCTGCAGCTAGTTCTTCTACTACTGGAGCGATCATTCTACAAGGTCCACACCATGGAGCCCAAAAGTCTACCATTGTTACGCCTTCTGCGATTGTTGCTTCGAAATTTTCACCTGTTAAATCAACATATTTTGCCATATTGTTTGTCCTTTAATTAGTTATATTGGTTAATGCCGTAATTATACATCAACTTATTTAAACCTAAATTATTCTTTATAAGGTTTAAAGATAGGCAGTTATAACGCAACTTTTAATATTTGTCAAGTGTAATCTAAGGAAATTTCAGGATATTCTGAAGAACGGGTTCCCTCTACTGCTTTGGTAGATGCACCTTTAACAGTATAGACAAATGATATCTTCGCTTTCTCAGTATGATTGGCATTAGCTCGATGGAGTAGTCGACAGTGAAAAAGTACAATATCACCCTTTTGTAAGGTTGTAGAGACCTTTGTTTCTATAAGTGACATATTGCGAGGGTCATCTGTTTTAAAATACTCTTTTTTATCGAACTGATTACTTTCAAAATCGATTAGATGACTGCTAGGAACAAACTCCAATACACCATTTTCACTGTTTTCATCATCTAAAGCCAACCAGACACTAACTAAGTTATCATCACTAAAACGCCAATAGCGTCTATCTTGATGCCAAGAGGTCTCTGTACTGGTATGAGGCATTTTGGTCATAATAGAGTTATGGTGAGCGGTGGTAATGACTACTTGGTCATCTAGTACCTGTTGTAGAATAGGACGAATCTTACTATCTTCCATCCACTGTTTAAATAGAACATCACGATGATAAACCTGTCTTAGTCGCCTAACAGTGACTTCTGCTTCCGTTTCTAAACTGTTATAGTTAGAGACCTCTGTACGGTACTCTCTGGTTTTTTTCCCATACCCAATCTCTGTCTCAAGAGGTTCAATCTTATGTTTGAGATGAGCAAGGGCTATATCTAAGATAGCTTCACACTGAGCTGGATTGGCAAAGTTTCGTAAGATTAAAAAGCCATTTTTATTAAATGAATCTAATTGTTCATCGGTTAGTTTCATAAGATACCCTTTTTTTAAAAATAGATTTACATTATATCTAAAGAGTTAAGCTCTTAACTCTTAAAACTCTCCTGAAAAGAAAAACCTAAATTGTGAACTATCTTCTACGTCAGCGTTGTAGAGCCACTCAAAACTAATAGGCAGTGGGATTTTATGTAAAAAGAGAATATCACTCTCTACGCCAAGGGTACTCTCATGATAGTTCTTGGTTTGATTAGCCAATTTAAATGAGTAGTAGCGATGTTTGGCATAGAGCGTCTCTCTTTGGAGTGAGAGTGGGAATGAGAAGTTATAAAAAGGGGTATCAAATACCTTATATAGACTCGCTTCAGCTACGGTTGCACTCTTGGCGTAAAGGGTGTTAGAGAGTGTAGGCATAATGACCTCTGAACGTTCACTCTGTAAAGCTCCCCAACTGTCACTAATGCGTATCCCTTTTTCAAGTCGTCTATCTTCACTGTCACTTTGTAAGTAGCTTCCACCTAGTCCTAGATAACTCTGCCATACTAAATCATGCATCCAGCTGTAGGTTGCACCATAGCTTTTACTATCTCGGTCACGTGAGGCAGAGAGTGAGAGGGCATTGAGGTGGTTAGGGTATTTGCTAATACCAAACTGTTTACTGTTTTTAAAATCTAAAGTAAAACTCATAGGTTTTCTATAAGCAGAGTCATAAGCTTTAGTATAGTCTACTATAGCTTTTCCACGCCAATATCCTGTGGCTAAAAATGGATAGTTAAGGTAAGCTCCATACCCATGGTCTCGTTCATCAGTTATAGACTCATGTTGACTAACACCAAAGACTTCTCCTCCAAACCGTAGGGCATGAGCTTGGTTGTCATAGCGTAACCCTGTAACGGTTTTGGCTTTCTCATGAGCTAAAATAGCAGAGAGAGTATTTTGCATTAAAGGGTCGTTAAAGTTTGCTTGTAGATTGAGTATAAATCCCTCATAGCTACCATATCCCATAGATTGGTTAAGTGAACTGTAGTGCAGTTCTGATAGAGGAGTGTAACTGTCTGAGTGAAGTTCTTTTGAGGCTTTAAAGAGTTTATTGGCTTTGGTTAATGCACTCTTTTTATCTTCTAAACTGTAGTCAAACTTTTTAATGCTTGAAGTAGTAGGTATGAGTGTAACGCTCTGATATCTATAGCCTGTGGCTGTGATGGTTGCTACCAATGCCTCTTGGTCATGTATGAGTTTAAAGTCAATTATATCATCACCCAGAGTGACTTGTTGAATCGTTGTTCCATCATAACTAAACGCACTGCTTCCATGCTCAGAGGCTGCTATAAAATAGATATGACCTTTTGTATCTACATCGGTTACAAAGCCATAATGCCCCTCATAACTAAAGGTAGCTTCTCTGTTTTTATAGAGGGTTCGTTTTTTACCCTCTTGTTTAAAGTAGTAGAGGTTACCTTTTTGGTCAATATGCACCGAGGAGTTACTTTGGTCATAAAAGCTGTCACCTACATAGATATGTGGTTTCTCTAGTGAGCTCTTTAGGTCAAAATAGACCAGTTCACCACTAGGAAGTAGCCCTTGTGTTACTTTCGATGCAGTTCCCTTTTTCAAATAAACTTCTTTGTCAAAAAGCCCCATCATAATCTTAGTAGGAGAGGTTTTGGAAGAGGCTTGAGTATGGTAGTTGTTCTCTATTTTAAAAACTTCACCCTGTTTCCATGCCCCTTTTTTATAGGTGGCTTTTTTAGTTTGTGGATTAAAACTAAAAATTTTCGGAGAAGATTGTAAATCGCTAATGAGCGTGTAGATTTCACTATCAGAACGGTTCATAGGTACAAAAGTTTGGCTCTTGGCGATAAGTTTACCTTTAGTAGGGGTAAAACCTGCATGTTCTTTTTTAATCTCGGTGACGAATTCAGCTAAGAGTGTCTCAAAATCTTTGCCAAACTGCTCTTTAAACATCGCATTGGTAAAAAATGGAAGCATCTGTGTGGCGTATGTTTTAAAGTAGTGGTTAACTTTTTCTACTCCATAACGTTTTACTAAAAATTGATGAAAAAAACCACCCACTAAGTAGAACTTCTCTCCATAGGGAAACTCGTAGGTCTCATTATACATTAGCTCAGGAGTGATTTTATTGGCATGGGCTAGGGCGATTACTTCTGCTAATGCATAACCACTATAGAGTCGTCCACCATTGCCAAAGCGTGATTCGTTCATTACGGCATTACCCTCTAAAACAAAGCTACTCTCTGTTAGATTGGGTAGTGGGAAAAGAGGGAGAAACCCTAGTACAGTAAATGGGGTGTTTCCAAAGAGCTTATGGCTTAGTTTAGAGGCAGTGTTCTCTTTAGGATTAAGTTGAAAGTTATGAGCTGTCTCATGAATGAGTAGGGTTTTAAGCCATGAGTCAAAACAGAAGTAGTCGATATGCCCCGCTCCTGCTCCATAAAAAAGTTGAGCATTAAAAGGCATCTGTGTAGAGAATGCATTGGCTATCTGATTGTGGTGTGAAGCTAAGCCTACATGGAGTGTGTCATCAAGCTCAAAGCCAAACTCATCGCTATATTGGTTTAAAATATCTTGTTGATAGTTTTTAAGTTCAGGAAGAATAGGGCTATACTCTTTGCTATAGATGTAACTAAGGTTTTTATCTTCACTGATTTGGTACGCATCAGGTACCACTACAGGGTCAATGGCAAATAGCCATAGAGGAAGTGTTAATGATAGTGTAATCTTTCTCATTTGAGTGCTCCTAAACTTTAAATCCCATACTTTTAGCTCCGTCGAAACTAGAGCCTAACTCTTTTTCTATCTCCTCTAAAAAGTCTTGCAGAGAGAAGACAGACTCCTCTCGTACGGCAACTTTATAGGCAGTGTTTTTCACGATGAGGTTAATCTGCCCACCCGTTAGCTCATGTTTGGAGAGTTCAGCTACATCAAACCCCTCTTCGTAATCAGCAGCTTCAGGTAGCATAAAGTGCCACAAGCGTTTTCGCTGTTTTTTTCCTGGTTTTTTAAACTCTATCTTGTAGTTAAAGCGTCTTGAGAAGGCTTTATCTATGTTATCAAGTAGGTTGGTTGTTGCAATCAAAATACCCTCAAACTGCTCTATCTGTTCTAAGAAGATATTTTGCATCTGGTTGTGCATCTTGTCAGCAGAGCTTCCTGCTCCCTCTGTTCTACTACTTAAGAACTGGTCAGCTTCATTGAGGAGTAAAATAGGGTTTACTTTGGCTTTTTTGCTGAGTACTTTAAACTCATCAAATATTTTACGTACATTCTTTTCACTCTCTCCTACATACATAGAGAGAATCTTAGAACAGTCAAAACTTAAAATAGGACGTTTTAGGGTTTTAGCCAGACTAACGGCTGTCATGGTTTTACCTGTTCCAGGACTTCCATAGAAGATAATTCGTGCATCAATCCCTTTTCGTTTGTCTTTAATACCCCATGCTTTGAGTTTAGCAAAGACCTCTTTGTCAACTTGTTTAATGACCGTGTTAAGTACCTCTCTGGTTTTAGGGTGTAGTACCACATCATCGAGGGTTGTGTTGGGAACGATATACTCAAATAGCTCTTGCTCCTCTACCAGTTTATCAAGTTTAAGTGTGGTGACCTTTTTCTTTTTGTTAGGGTGGATAATACGTTGTAAGATATCCTCTTGTAGGTAGAATGAACGGCTGATTCCTCCAAACATGTTGAGTATCTCTTCATAGTCTAAAATGTTATCACTAAGGAGTTTAGACCCATCTTCAAGTAAGGCTCGGTTACGAATCTTGTCATACTCATCAACAGAGATAAGCTCTATAAGGGTGTTCATATCTCTAAACTGCCCCTCTCCTCCAGAGTACTCCTCTTTAAGTAGGGCTAAAAAGATTTTCTGTTCACGCTCATCAAACTCTTTCTCCCTGAAAAACTCTTCAACGACAATAGGTTCCTTCGTCATTTCAAGTCGGGCTTTAATACGTTTGTTGAGTAGAGAGAGTTTATTTTGTAGGCGACCGATATTAAGAGAGGTATCGGTAAATCCTTGTTGAGAGATAGATATCTTATGTAGTAGCTCAATGGTATCAAACTGGTCCTGAAGATACTCTAAATGGTCTGTGTAGGGTTTAATCTCAGGTAGTGAAATCTCTAATGAACCCTCTTCAAGGAGACGTAAAAGGCTCACACTAGGAGCGACTGAGGTGTTTAAAATCTCTAGTTTAGAGACCTCTTGGGTTTTGACCTGTCCAAAGCTTATTTGAACTATCCATCCAAGATTCATAAGGTTTTTAACGACTGAGAGATTGTTTAGGTATTCAAAACCTTTAGACTGAAAACTATCTTGAAGAATGTCAAGTACAGGGGTCTCTTCAAGACCTTTCACAAAACGTCTACAGATATATTGAAGTACTTGAGCCTCCTGGGTCGAACATTTTAAGTCTTTATAAATGGTGGCTTTAGTGATATTGTTGGTTTCGATAAAGTTTATGAGGTGTTTCAAGTCTGTATCCTAAAAATGGGCTATATGTAGGATAGATTATAGTTAAATCTTGGTTAATGAGAAGATAGAGGAGGGAATAAATATTATAGTTAGAGAGCCACAAAAGGGGAGGAGGAGAAGGTTATGACTCTCATGGGAGTATTATA
>JAHZJZ010000153.1 GCA_022600655.1 Campylobacterota bacterium
GTTATTATTGTATAATGATTTTTTAGATATAAATAATCATACAAAGTTACATTACAGAGGAACTGTCTACATGGATAGAAAAAAAATTTACAATCCCCAATCAAAAGAGAAGACATCAGAACGTCAAATTTTCGGTGGTAACCCTACAGGAATTTTTGAACTCAATGACATTAAATACCAATGGGCATATAATCTATGGGAAGTGATGCTTAACAACACATGGTTTCCTAAAGAGGTTGACATGACACAAGATGTGAGTGATTACAAACGACTCACCGATGCTGAGAAAACAGCTTATGATAAGGTCTTGGCACAACTTATCTTTATGGACTCACTACAGACCAACAATATTATTGACAACCTAAACCCTTTTATCACTTCACCAGAGGTGAACCTTATTTTGGTTCGACAAGCATTTGAAGAGGCTCTACACTCTCAAAGTTATGCCGTAATGGTTGACTCTATCTCTCAAAACTCTGATGAGATTTACCAACTATGGCGACGTGACATGATGCTTAAAAGTAAAAATGATGCCATTGCTAAAGTCTATGAAGAGTTAAGCACAAACCCTAGTGATAAAAATATTGTCAAAGCGATGTTTGCCAACCAAATCTTAGAAGGAATCTACTTCTATAGTGGATTTACCTACCTTTATACTTTGGCACGTGCAGGAAAAATGTTAGGTTCAGCACAGATGATTCGGTTTATACAAAGAGATGAAGTGACACACTTGATTCTTTTTCAAAACATGATAAAATCAACTAAAAAAGAGAGACCTGAACTCTTTACACAAGAGCTGATTGATGAAGTATATGAGATGTTTAGAGAAGCCGTACGACTAGAGAGTGAATGGGGGAAATATATCACTCAAGGTCAAATTTTAGGTCTAACTGACAACATAATTGAACAGTATATTCAATACCTCGCCGATGAGAGACTTAAAGCTGTAGGAATGCAACCTCTTTACAATGCAGAACACCCTATAAAATGGGTAGACAACTTCTCAAAGTTCAATGACCAAAAGACCAACTTCTTTGAAGGTAATGTTACCAACTACTCAAAAGGTAGTTTAGATTTAGATGATTTTTAATAGTTATGACCAAACAGCCCTATAGTATTACCCTACTCCAACTCAAAACCAAAGACTCCTACCAACACAACTTAGAAGTGTTGGTAGCATATATTAAAGCCCATCAAGAGCAACAACTCATCGTTGCCCCTGAGGTTTACTTAACAGGTTTTGACTATGACAATTTTGACAAGGCTTCAGCATTTTTCACTGATGCAACTAATGCTATAAAACCTTTAGTAACGACCCAAATTGTGGTCTTAACAATGATTAAAAAAGAGGGTAACAAAACCGTTAATCAAGCTATTGTCATCCATAACAACCGTGTTGTCTACAGTCAAAATAAATATAAACTTTTTAAACTAGGTAATGAAGAGAAGTATTTTAAAGCTGGAGAGCAAAAAGCAATTCAGCCTTTTACTATCAATGGCATTAACTACGCCATTCTAATCTGTTTTGAACTACGGTTTAAAGAGTTGTGGAAGCAGATAGAAGGTGTAGATATAGTGATTATCCCTGCGATGTGGGGAAAGAGTCGTAAAAAGCATTTAGAGACACTTACACAAGCCCTAGCGATTATGAATCAATGTTTTGTTGTGGTTTGTGACTCTGCCAATGAAGATATGGCAAGTAGCTCAGCGATTATTCACCCATGGGGTGAAGTGGTGATGGATGATGAAAAAGAGGTCATCGAACATACCATTGACCTCAAAGAGGTCAAAAAAGTACGACGATTGATTAGTATGAATTAGCGAGGCTAAAGCCATCGTTTCCTTATATGCAATCTGCATTTTCGGAATCGGCGTGTTTACACCCGAACTATTTCATCAAAAAAAGCTTAATTCATTGGCATTGGACTAAAGTCTCCGACTCCTAAATAGAGTGATTAAACCAGTGTCAGCAGTACCACCAACAATACAGGTGGTGTGACAATCAATCCAAACTTACTATACTGCCAAAACCCTATCTTGACCCCTTTTTGAGCCAATACATGTAACCAAAGTAGCGTAGCCAATGAACCAAACGGTGTCATTTTGGGTCCTAGATTACACCCAATAATATTGGCATAAGCCAATGCTTCATTCCCCACATCAGCCAAAGCGATATCCATAATCATAATGGTTGGCATATTATTCATAATCGCAGATAAAAATGCCGCTATAAATCCTGTACCCACAATGGCAATGGCATCCCCTCTGGTTGCTAAATCTTGTAACACTACAGTCAAGTAGTCTGTCAACCCTGCATTTTTAAGTCCATAGACCACAATATAGAGTCCGATACTAAACCATACTACCTGCCAAGGGGCTGTTTTAATAGTGAGCCAAGCTTTGGCACTCTTGAAATAAACAGCAATGGCTAAAAATACCAATGCCCCACCCAAGGCAAAAACACTAATAGGTAAATCGTAACTGTCTCCTATAAAATACCCTGCCAGAAGCAGAGCCAAAAAGAGCCAAGAGAATTTAAAGAGTGTTCTGTTTTTAAGTACACTGTTCTCATCAGTCAACAGACTTATATCTACCCTTTTAGGAATATCATTTCGTAAAATCAACCAGAGTACAACTATAGAGACCATCGTACTCACAATATAAGGTACCATCATGGTTAGCATATACTCTACAAACCCGATATTAAAATAATTTGCTGTGACAATATTTGTCAAGTTAGAGAAGACAAAAGGGAGTGAAGCTGAGTCACTAATAAACCCACCTGCAAGTAAAAAAGCCAAAATCGTTTTAGCATTGAGTTTCAACAGCCGCATCTTGGCAAGTAAAATAGGTGTTAAGATTAACGCTGCCCCATCATTGGCAAAGAGTGCAGAGACAAAACTACCAAGCAACAGAGCATAGACAAACATCAAGTGACCATTACCTTTAGAAAGCTTTGCCATCTTTATGGCACACCACTCAAAAAAACCTATCTCATCGAGTACCATAGAGAGGATAATGATTCCAATAAATGCTAAAGTCGCATCCCAAACAATATCGGTTACGATTAAAACATCGTTAAAACTAACTACACCTAAAACCAATGCAACAACAGCTCCAATGACAGCTGATGTCCCTATCTGTAGACTTTTGGGTTGCCAAATGACAAAGACCAAAGTGACTAAAAATATACTACTGGCTAAGAGCATGGTTTATTGAGTACTTTAGATTTTGCTAGAGCAGCCTCTATCTCCTCTTTTTTCACTTCACCTGTTAGGTTTAACTCAACCTCACCATCTTTGCCCTCTACTTGCATATTGGTAATCTTCTTTTTAGTTTCATCACTCATACACTCACACTGCCCTGTCGCACAATTCTGTACCATTTGAACAATCTGCTGTTTCTCTACAGCTCCAGTGAATGAAATTTTTACACCTGCATTGGTTTTAAATACATTTTTTTCCATAACTTTTTCCTTCTAATTAATATATCAAGATATCTTGATATATTATACAAAATAAGCTTACTTAACGATTACATCCACTCTTTAATGATGGTAACGCTATCTCTAAATGAGCTATCTCTTTTAGAATTTGCTGTCTAAAAACATCTAATGGAGAACGAATTGAATAGTATGCCCAACGCCCTCGCCTATCAACCCGTAAAAACCCTGCCTCTTTTAAGATTTTAAGATGACGAGAGATACGCGACTGAATCATATCAAACGAAGCCTCTAAGTCACATACACACACTTCACCATTGGTATCGATAAATCGTAAGATTTTTACTCTGGTTTCATCGTTTATGGCACTGATTGTTTTTAGGAAAATGTCCATTTGTTTACTCCTTTTTTAAAGCTTTAGCAGTAGTCTCTATCTGCTTTATAAAATCTCTTTCTACTTTTGAGAGTTCATTATACTACTTCGTATGTCTCTAATCCGAGCCAACAACTCCTCAAAATAGTTTCCACCACCAGCCTCTTTGAGTAACTCATCATTCATGGTAAACCCTTTGACGATGTACTCTTTGAGCCTTGCTGTCGCCCACTGTCTAAACTTTGTACCTTGATGGGATTTGACTCTGTAGCCTACTGATATAATGACATCTAGATTATAAAATTTTGTATTGTAGTTTTTCCCAACAGACGCCAGCACCACATCCAATTTATTCGTTATCAATTTCGAGCCCTCCACCTCCTGCCAATTCA
>JAHZJZ010000154.1 GCA_022600655.1 Campylobacterota bacterium
TAGATGATGGGAGTAGATAATGGCAAAACAGCGTTTTCGAGATATCAAACAAGGAAAAAAGAGTTCAAATAAAACATCTCAAAAAAAAGAGAAAAAGCAACAAGATATTCCCTATGCAACTAATGGACAAAAAACAAAAGCTGCACTAACAGACTCTTTTATGCTCCTAATGCCTATTATGTATATTGTTGTTTATCTTGTTATGGGAAGTAGAGAAGGCTTTTCAGAAAACATGTTAATCGGTTGGGCTTATATTTTAGTTCCATTGATTACCCTTCAGAGTCTATTTATGTATTTTGGAAATGGACAGACACCAGGGTATCGTGCCTATGATATTAGAGTTGTTGATAGTAAAACATTAAGTAAACCTCCCCTATTTTCAATAGTCTTTAGAAATATGGCAATGGTTTTAAGCCTTATAACTTTTTTTGGTTGGTTAATGATGTTTTTTAGAAAAGATAAAAAAGGGCTACATGACCTACTGAGTCAAACAACAGTTCTTTACGAGAAAAAAACTCAAAAATCTAAATGAGACTCTACCTCTCACTCTTTTATTTCTTCTACTTTGCCTTAGTAGGGGTCTATGTTATCTTTATGCCAAAAGTTTTACTAGACTTTAACTATACTAAGGTTGAAGTAGGGATTATCTACGCGGCAGCACCTTTTATGCGTTTTTTACTCCCTTTTATTTTTAAATACTTTATTAACCTCTCTCAAAAAGTTTACTTAAGTTCACTATTGTTAACACTACTAGCAACCTCTCTTTTTCTAGGTACGGTAGAGAACTTCTATTTTTATCTTTTAGCAAATCTTCTATTTGGAGCTGCGATGGGGGTCTCTCTTCCTTTTGTGGAAACCATCGCTTTACAAAGAATATCAAAAGAGGAGTATGGGAAAATACGGCTTTGGGGTTCGGTAGGTTTTATACTCATTGCACTGTGGTTAGGGGAGTTTCTTAGCTCAGAGTATGAAGCACTCTACTATCTTTTAGGTACGGCATTTTTTACCCTCATATTTGGTTTTTTTGTACTTAAATTTGATACACATAGTAGCCATGAAGAACAAGCCAATGACAAGTCCTTCTCTATTTCACAATATTGGGCATTTTGGATGAGTGTTTTTTTAATGCAGGTTGCATTTGGTGGGTTTTATAACTTTTTTACCATCTATGAGACAGACCATGGAGTAAGCTTACAGGTAGTAAGTTGGATGTGGACATTTGCCGTAGTATGTGAAATTATTATGCTCTACTTTCAAGGAGGACTGCTGCAGCGTAATCTTTTAAACATACTAAAAGTAGCCATATTTATCACAGCCTTTAGATGGTTAATCCTCTATCTCTATCCTGATAATACCATTATAACCTTTGCCTCACAATCTCTTCATGCCATTAGTTTTGCACTCTATCACTCTGCTGCCATTAGCTATGTTTTTTCACTATATACCCAAAAAAAACTAGCACAACAGTTCTTTTTGGGTATAGGTTTTGGTTTAGGGGGATCCATAGGAGCATTACTATCAGGACAAATCTATGGAGAGTATATATTTTTAATTGAAGCAGTAATTACCCTTGTAGCATGGGGAATGCTACTGATACATGATAAAAGAAAAAACCTTATTTAAAGTTATAGTATCGTGCTGGGTACTCACCTTTTAAAAGTATCTCATTGGTATAAAAGGTAAAAATAGGAGGTCCATTCTCTTCCATAGAGACAGGCATCTCTTCATCTTCGGTGATATTTATATGTTTTGTTATCTCTTTTAGAGCCTCTCGACTCTCTAAATCTTTAATATCAAATTCATCACGTAACAGCTCATATGCATCTTTTTCATCTTTATCGTAACCATAGGCTTTTGCTGTTAAAAACAGAGAGTTATCAAGTTCACTCTTTCCTCTGTTGGAGATATAAACTCCCATATCTTGATTTTTTCCTTGTAGCTCCATTGCTCCCATCACCACAATAGAGACAATAATCACCGCCATAATAACTTCAATAAGCGTAAAGGCTTTTTTCATTAGTAATAGTTTCCTCTATCTGTCAAATCATACTCCTCTTTTATCCATAATGCTTGAGCTTCATCTAAACTCTCAACTTTTTGAGGCTCTCCCAAGTAACTTGGTAAATAATAGATACCCTCATCATTGGCAAGAACTATTTGAGTATTACTTCCATTAGTATATAGGGTATAACGTAGCGTTATTTTTTCATCTTTAACACGACCAAACTCATCTACTTTTACTAACCTATTGTTATCATCTACTTTATAGACCTCAAGGTTATTACCCAGTCGTATAGCTCCTTCATAAGGAATAATCTCTGCACCTTTTGCGACATAACAGTCTGTTGACTTAGCTATGCAAAAAAATTCAATGTTGTTTTCAGAGTCTGAAAATGCTTTTCGTAAAGCTGAGGGGAGCGTAGTAGGATCCAATACATCAGCTTTCTGTTCATGTTTGACCACTTCAGAAAAAACCATAAACCCTACTAACGAGATAATAAGAATAACAATAATAAGCTCTATAAGTGTAAATGCTTTTCGCATATTAAAACTTGATAGGCTTAACATTTAACTACTTTTGACAATCAGGGAATACGATATCGGTTCCCTCATCTTCTCCACCCTCTTTTCTATCTGCACCAAAACTCACCAGCTTAAAATCACCACCATCTTTAATATAGGTTAAAGCAGACCCCCAAGAGTCTTTTGGTAACTTTTCAAGATATGGAGCCCCTGAATAGTTTGGATACTTATCGGCATCTGGATTTGCAACCAATGCTTCTAAACCTTCATCTGTTTCAGGATAGGTTCCATTATCGAGCTTAAACATCTTTAAAGCCTGTTTTACAGCACCCATTTGGGTACATGCCAATTTTCGTTGAGCTTCATTTCCTTGTCCAATAACCTGTGGAGCAACCAATCCAACAAGCAGTCCAAGTATTAAGATAACAACCAACAACTCAATAAGTGAAAAAGCTCTTTTAGCTGTTACTTTTTGATTATTATTAAATAAATAATTTATACTGTTTGTTTTATCTTGTCTTAATGTTATCTTTTTATCGATGCTCGTTTCGCAAACTTTAGTCATATTTAAAATTCCTTAGTTAGTTTTAGTTATAATACTAGTGATTTTACTTGAATTGAGCTTTATAATGGATAAAACAAAAAAAGGTATCGCCCTTTTTATTACGCTTTTAATTATCGCTTCTATTTTATCAATAGTTGCGGTTTCATTTTCTTATCTGGAAAAAGCCCAAGATGATGCGGGTAAAACCTCTGCACTAATACAAGGAAATCTGTTATATAAAAATACAACTAATATTTTAAAACGAATTTTTCCTAAGGGTAAAACAGATAGTAAAAAACTGGATATACTATATACCATACCGATGATGCTCTCTGAAGAGAAAAGTGGGTTTATGGTCAATTTACAATGCCGTCCCCTGATGGTAGCTGTGCCTATAAAATGGTTAGATGAAACCTTTACTAAAAAAGTACCTGCACGGTACGATTTGGCAAGAAAAGTCTTAGAGTATATATTATAGAGACATATGAGATAAAAGAGCCTAGTGA
>JAHZJZ010000155.1 GCA_022600655.1 Campylobacterota bacterium
ACTGTAGAATCTAGTTCCTAAGAATATTTCCTATTCAAATAAAATAATAAAAAACAGGAGATTACATGGCTAAGAGACTAGAAGAGATTAATAGAAAGTATAAGAATATTATATCTATTAACAGCAAGATTATAGATCCTTTAAAAGTAATGAATGATACCAATATTAATCTTCTTATTGTTATGGATGCCAAAAAGTTTATTGGTCTGCTCAGCATAGGAGATATAAGAAGAGCCATACTTGACAATCATGATATCAACAAATTAAATATAAATCAAATTATGCGAAAAGATGTACTGGTTGCACACACGGAAGAGTCTATAGAAAGAGTAAAACAAATTATGCTCGATAAACAAATCGTCTGTATGCCTGTTGTAGATGAAAACAATATGCTAACCAATATATACTACTGGGATGAACTATTTGGAGATAAACAAGAGTTAGAGAGCTTAGATGTGGATGTTGTCATTATGGCAGGGGGAAAAGGCAGTAGACTTAAACCTATTACCAATATTATTCCAAAGCCTCTTGTCCCTGTTGGAGAGAAACCGATTATTGAAATAATTATTGATAACTTTATGCAACACCAGGTTAAGAACTTTTATATATCAGTAAACTACAAAGCAAAAATGATTGAAGACTATCTCCAACCCAAAGAATCCGAAGCGTGTCAACTAAGCTATTTTACTGAAGATAAACCCTTGGGAACCATCGGTAGTTTGCACCTTATAAGAGACTTGCTTAATAAAACCATCTTTGTATCAAACTGTGATATTATCATCGATGATGACTATGCAGATATCTATAACTATCATAAAGAAAACAACAATGACATTACCATTGTCTCTGCTGTGAAACATGTTAGTATACCCTATGGTGTTATGGAAACAGAAAAAGGTGGAAATCTTATTGGTATGACAGAGAAACCAGAATTCACCTTTCAAGTCAATACTGGTATGTATATATTAGAACCTCATGTTATAAAACGTATTCCAGAAAATGAATTTTACCATATAACCGATTTGATTGAAGAGATAAATGATTCAGGGAAGGTAGGTGTTTTCCCTGTAGCTGAAAAATCATGGCACGACATAGGACAATGGAAAGAGTATCAAGATACTCTAATCAACTATAAATAATCCTCTTAAAGTAATGCTTTTAGCTCTTCTGGTGGTGTAGGAAAACCTTTAAAAAATTTTGAATAATTGACTTTACGATTAGGAAAGACAACCACAAAAGCAGTCATAAAAATAACCGTAAAGTAGACATATAAACTTAAATTTTGCACATACCAAATCTCTACAGCTCCTTTATATGGAGCAATAATTTTGTCGTAAAACTCTACCTTGTCAGATGCATCTACTTGATTTAAAATCTCATCTTCATTTCTAAACAGAACCGAACCTACTCCTGACAAACCAGGTAAGACCTTATTTATATTATATTTAATCTCATCACTATAGTTTGAATATCTCTCCATTGGCAGTGGTCTAGGACCCACAATACTCATGTCTCCATTAAGAATATTAAACAGTTGAGGAAGCTCATTGACTTTCGTTCTTCTCAAAAATTTTCCAAAAGGAAATACTCTTGAATCATTTTTTAATGTAATTGTTCCACTTCCCATGGTTTCACTATTTTTAACCATGGTTGTAAACTTATAGACATGAAATATTTTACCACCTAATCCCACTCTCTCTTGGGTATAAAAAATTTTATCATCATTCGTAAACTTGAGAATAATAGAAACTACTATCAAAATAGGTGATAGTAACAGAATTGCTATTGTAGAAAATAAAATATCAAAAACTCTATAAATAAGCAAACTTTGATGCTCTTTACTCCCTGTATTTGTAGTATCGTGATTTAATTTATAAGGATATGCTTTTAAATGTGTACCCATTTTTATACCTTTTATTCAATGTTTTTATATGATATTTTAACACAGTTTATGTTAAAAAAGGTTTTGTTATATTCATAATAAAGCTACTTAAGGCTCTGTTCCATTGAGAAACTCCTCAAGATTGTCATAACCATCTCCATCAGCATCTAATAGAGCATCTTTGGCATTAAACTTATTAAAACCATGTTTCTCTTCCCAAATATCAGACATACCATCTCTGTCACTGTCAAGGTATGTGCTACCTTTATATAATGGATACCTCTCTAAATTAGAAATAAACTCTTTTTCCAAAACATACTTATATTCACCATTTTCTCTATAAATCCAGCCTCCTACATCATCTACGGTTTGTACTAGCGTACCTTGATTATTGTAGTACTCGTTAATCACTCTTTTGTCTACCATATCACGATTATTAATCCAACTGCCATTAACATCTAAACGTTGACTGGCTCCCACACCCCCTTCTTTTAAAAGTTCCTCTTCAAGCTTATCTACCAAAACCGTTGTAATAGGGTAAGAGAGTATCCGTTGTTTAGCTCTTTGGTAGCCTCTAGGCACTTTTGATTTTTTAGGTTTTCCATTGATAATAGGATACCCCCAAAGATGATTGGCTCTCTCCATCATCAAACTCCATGCATCGGCATTAGGATTACTATTATGAGGACCAATATTGCCTTCTAAAAAAATAGAAGGCGTACCATTAACTCCTGTCATAGGAGGTCTTTTATGTCCCCTTTCATAAGGCTTAAAAACAATCTCACCTCTTCCCCTGTTTTTAGTATTGGGTCCTGCTTTATACTTGTTATTAATAATATCAACCTCTATCCCACCACTTAAACCTGTTGCCCACCAACTCCAGTTGTAGATAATATTGTTGACAATATCAGCAGAAGCAACCTTTAAAAGAGGGTTACGGTTTTTATTATTGGCAAAAAGATTATGATGAATGGAAATATCTTTCATAGAGTCAATATTGGCAGAGCCTCCAATGATTAACCCTGTTGCAGGGTGTCCATAATTCAAGCCCTCAGCTGAGATAGAGTTTTGAACCGTAATATTTTTAAGTGCCTTATTACCCCAAAAATCAAAATTATCATCTCCTGTCCAGCTTACTGAACAGTGGTCAATAATAATATTTTCTCCTGAGCCTGATATGGCTAACCCTGAACCATGCTGTCCTGTGGCTTTGGTTCCTCCTTTTCTAATACGTAGGTAACGTATAGTCAAATCATGACAATGGGTAAATATAAAAACTGGTTCTCTTGAATTAACGGTTGTTAGAGTAATACCATCACCAGGTGCTGTCTGTCCTGCAATGGTGATAAACCCATCATGGTTCACTCTTATCGCATCATCAAGGTGAATGTATCCTCCTACTCTAAAGACTATGGTTCTAGCCCCTTTTAACTGCTCTAAACCATAACGTAGACTCCCTTTTCCATGGTCATTTAAGTTAGTGACTTGATAAACTTGACCTCCTCTTCCCCCCTGAGAACCAGCTCCTCCCCCTTCGGCTTCTGGAAAGGCTGGAACCAATCCATTAGCTTCTGCAAAACTAAATAATATTAATATTAGAACATATAATCTTCTCATAATTTACTCCTTTAAAATATTTTGGTACTCCACTGCTATCTTATCAACAGAGAATCTTTCTGCCCTTTTATAGGCTTCTTCTTCATAGCCATCTCTTAATACTTTATCTTCTAAAAGTAGCTTTACAGCCTCTTCTAAACATTTTAAATTACCTACAGGATAGAG